>JAJZCU010000154.1 GCA_021828935.1 Planctomycetota bacterium
CGATTTAAGCGCCCGCGCCCGTGGAATGTTTGAAACCGCCGTTGACGCAATTATTACCATAGATTCCTGCGGCATCATCGAATCTTTCAACCCCGCTGCCCAGCGGCTTTTCGGGTATACCGCCGAGGAGGTGGCCGGCAAAAATGTGTCCATGCTTATGCCGGCGCCGTACCGTCAGGAACATGATGGATATTTGCAGCGTTACCGGGAAACGGGAACGCGGCGGATCATCGGCATCGGGCGCGAAGTGGTGGCGCGAAAAAAAGACGGCACGACGTTTCCCATTGATTTGGCGGTAGGCGAGCAAAAGCTGGGCAATCAACGGCTGTTCACCGGTTTGATCCGTGACCTAACCGATCGCAAACGCATGGAATTGGAAATATTGCAAATCAGCGGTCGGGAGCAGCGGCGCATTGGGCAGGATTTGCATGATGGCCTGGGCCAGCAACTTACAGGCATGGGTTTCTTATGCAAGGTTTTGGCGGATAATCTGCAACGCAGCGGAGCGGCGGAATATCAGGATGCCAACAAACTTTGTCAACTGCTCAATGAAGCGCTCGTACAAGCGCGCGGCCTGGCGCGCGGTCTTCAGCCCGTGGAGGACGCCGCCGACCTCCCCGCAGCGCTCGATGAGTTGGCGCACAACATTGAGGAAGTCTTTGGCATATCGTGCCGCGTTGATTGTGGCCGGGGTCTGCGCATTCTCGACGCTGAAGCCGCCACCCATCTCTACCGCATCGCACAGGAGGCCACCAACAATGCGGTGCGGCATGGCCATGCGCGAAACATTCACATTATTCTCGATTCCGTTGATGGCCGCACGACGCTGCTGGTGCGGGATGACGGCGCCGGCTTTCCCGCGCAGCCGGGCGACGGAATAGGGCTCAAAACCATGGAGTACCGGGCCCGGATGATCGGCGCCGTATTGGCCCTCCGCCCGACTTCCGACGCTGCGACCGGCGTGGCCGTAACCTGTGTCATTGACCATCACGCGCTGCCGAAGGGGAACGCCTCTTGATCAAGGAACATTCTGGCGGAAAATCAGCGAAACGCCGCATCGTCATAATTGACGATCATCCCATTGTCCGCGATGGTCTCTCCCGGCTTATTAATCATGAACCCGAGTTGGAGGTCTGCGGGGCGGCCGCCAGCGCCGGCGACGGGCTGGATTTGGTGGCGCGCCTAAAGCCTGATCTGACGATTATTGACCTGTCGCTGGGCGGCCGGCCGGGAATTGAGTTAATCAAAGACATTGTGGTCCGGTTTCCGGGGTTGCTGGTTCTGGTATTGTCCATGCGTGATGAAAAGCTCTATGCGCAGCGTTGCATCCGGGCCGGGGCCCGCGGATATATTATGAAAGTAGAGGCCACGGAAAAGGTGCTTTCGGCGATTCGACGCATTTTATCCGGCGAACGGTACGTCAGCGAGTCGGTGGCGGCGGGCCTGCTGCAGCAACTGGCCCGTTCCGGAAAGCCGCTGGTGGGCTCGCCGGTGGAGACGTTAAGCGATCGTGAATTGGAAATTTTCAAGATGATAGGGCAGGGCATGTCCGTGCGTAAAATTGCCGACGCGCTGTTCTTAAGCGCCAAGACCGTCGAAGCGCATCGCGAACATATCAAGCAAAAGCTTAACGTGACCAGCAGCAGTGAGTTGTTAAGGTATGCGGTACAAACGCACCTGGACGCGCCTTGAATTAGGCGCCATTAAGGAGTGAATCCCTCACTGTAAACCGGCGCCCGCCGCTGAAAACGCTGGCTACCGCCGCAGCGCCAAGTACCCGGCCAACGCCGCGATGCCGACCGTAAACCACGCCACGTAATCGCCAATTTTTCCGCTGTGAATGGCATGTAGCGGCCGCATGGCCAGGGCGGCGCCATGGCGCAGCGCTGTGCCGGCGCGGCGGCCGATGGCATAGGGGAAAAGCGCGATGGCGGCGAGCAGTGCGGCAAGCGCCAAAGTGATCACCTCACGCCACATGTCCGGCATCCAGACGCCGCCGATGTGCATGCCGGGCATGGCGTGTGGCACTGGAACGTGGTATTGCCCGGGGCCGCCGGCGGAACCGTGCAGCACGGCCGCTACATAACCGCGGGTGTTGCGGAACCAAGTGGCGTCGCGCAGAATCGCCTGGCGCAGCGGCGTGAACCACCCCAACGCGATTGCGATTATTAACATAACCGCCGCCGGCAGCCACATGGTCGGCGGCGTCTTGCTCTTTTGGCCTTGCATTTCCCGCTTCAAGTCAATACGCGGCGCCCGCGACTCGCCGGTGGGTTTTTCACCCCATCCGAAGAACACGCGCCCGGCGACGCGCAGCACGGCGCCGGCGGTGAGGAATCCACTGAGCATAATAACGATCGAAATCCAAGGCAGGCCTGCCTGGGTTCCGCTGTGTTCGATGGCCGCTTCGCCGAAATAGGTGGCGAACGGCGGCATGCCGGCCAGGCCCACCGCGCCCAGGATGAAAATAATCGCCGTTTTAGGCATTTGGCGGCCGACATTCTGCAGCGCGAATTCGTCCACGCTTTGGAACCGGTTTAATAAGATACCGGCGCCCACAAAAAGCGCCCCCTTCACCAGACCGTGGCCCAACACATACAATGCCGTGCCTGCCAGGCCGGTGGATGTGAACAGCGCGAAGCCCAGAATCATCACGCCCATGTGGCTGATGGTGGAAAACGCCAGCAGCCGTTTCAGGTGCCTTTGGCCAAACGCCATGAGGCCGCCGACGATGGCGCTGGTTGCGCCAACGGCCAGAAAAAGCGTGCGCAACGCCGGCAGCCACGGCAGCAGCGCGATGGCGAAAACGCTGTAATACACGCGTGCGGCGGCGAAGAGACCCAGTTCCACCATGACGCCTGAAAACAAGATACACACCGGCGTGGGCGCCACGGCATGGGCGTCATCCAGCCAGAAATGAAACGGGAACGCGGCCGACTTTACCAAAAAACCGGCGATTACAAAGATAAACACAATCGGCAGGAACACGCCCAGATGCTCCTGCCGCTGCAGGGCCACCTCAATGCCCGCAAAATTCAGGGCGCCCGTGCGGCTGTACAACATGGCCACGCCGCTTAAGGAAAGAAAGGCGCCGAGGGTGTTCATCACAGAAAAGTTGATAGCGCCCTGCAACGGGCCGGTTTCATCGGCGTGGTAGCCGCAGAGGGCCACGCCGGCGGCGCTCATGAGTTCAAACCAGACAAACATATTAAAAATATCGCCGGTCAGGCACATGCCGCACATCGCGGCCAGAAATATCAGCATAAGGCTGTGGTACAGGGTGCGAACATCGTCAAAATACTGCCAGGAAAAGGTGAAGGCGGCCATCACCAAAAAGGCCACGAACGCCGCCATGCCCGCGCCCATGGGATCAATGACAAACGCCACGCCAATGGGAAAATGGCCGTACGGAACCCACGCCCCGAACCAGTACACGATGGCGCTGCCGGAAGATTGCAGCGTCAACAGGCAGCAGACGGCCATAACCGCGGCGGCCGTGCCCAGCGTGATGGCGTCGACGAGTTTACGCGGCAGATATGGGCCCGCGGCGGCGACGAATGCCGCCGTGAACAGAGGGAGTACAACCGGCAGGGGTGGCCAGAGAAACATGGCGTTTACCCTTGCAAAGCGGTGGTGGCGTTGGGGTCACAATTTCCAGTTTTCTTATGAATTTGCACGGTCAGGGCCAGCATCAGAGCGACCACCGTGGTTTCCACCACAATGTCTGTGAGCATGAGGGCCTGCACCACCGGGTCAACAATGGGCGCGCCGGCGGGGAGGTTGACAAAAATGGGCGCCGTGCCGCCGGGGCGGTATCCAACTCCCGTTAATAGCAAATACGTGGAGGCCTGCACCACCGTCAGGCACAGGCACATATGCACCAGATTTTTACTGGTCACGATGCCAAACAGGCCGATGGCAAAAAGCCACGCGGCCACAACGTAAGCATAAGTGGTCATTTATGAACTCTCCCGTTCAGCCAGCGTTTTTTGCAGAAATGCATACAACAGCAGCACAAAACCGGCCGCAACTTCCAGCCCGGTGGCGATGCTGATCAGCGGAATGATGCCGCCCGAAGCAATGCCGCCGGATTGGGCCAGCGGCAGCACATTGGTCATGTAGGGGCGGGAGAGGACCAACGCGATCGCGCCGATCACCGCGTACATGCCGCCGCCCACGGCTTCAGAAATTTCTATCAATGCGTGCGACGTGATGCGCTTGAAGGTTTTAAAGTCGTCGGCCAGGTAAACCAGCAATGGGGCGGTGGCTAAAACCACGCCCCCCTGGAAGCCGCCGCCGGGCGTGAGCTGCCCATGGGTGACCACATAAACGCCAAACACCACCGTAGGGCCCACCAGGGCCAGGGCGGTCACGCGCACGGCCTCTGTGGGGCGGACATTCCGCGGTTCGCTGGCGGAGTCCCCGGAAAGGGGGCCTTTATTTTCCGCCGCTTCGCGCAGCAGCACCAGCGTGCCCATGACCGAAGCAAATAAAATAAATTCCTCGCCCAGCGTGTCAAAGCCGCGGTAATCAAAGTTGACTGCCGTCACGGCGTCGGTCACGTGGCGCTGCGGCACGCATAGTTTGTTAATAGCGCGGCTGTACGGGCTGTGCATTTTTCCCGGCCCGGGCATATGCGCAATGACCGTCCCATACAGCGCCACCAAGCCGCAGATGCCCAGGCCAAATAATGTCAGGCGCAGTTTCATTTGGTGTTCCGCCGAATCCGCGCCAAGGTTAACAGAATAATCAGCGGCAGCGCCACGGCGCCGATGACCATCTGGGACAGGGCCACATCCGGCGCCTGAAAAATGTAAAACATGGCCGACAACATGAGGCCAAAAAAGCTCACGCCCAAAGCCTGGTTCAGGGGGTCACGCGTCAGCACCACGGCGCCGCCGGCGATCGCCACCAGTGAAAGAATCAGACCTTCCAGCAGCGTTTGCGGGTTCATTCCAACGGCTCCTGTACCATGCCCGCGGCCTTTCCGCCGCCAATGATCGGAATGGTTTCATCGGCATGCAGCGGCCAGTGGCCGGTCTTGCGGATGCGCGCCGCCCGCGCCGTGGCATGCGTAAGAACGGCATTAAACAGCGGCAAGGCAATTGCAATAATTGTGACTTTAATGCGCGACTGCGGATTGCCATCTTCAATGTAAACTGCGATGGCGACGCAGGTCATGCTGATGGCGACCACCGGCGCCGAAAAATGCAGACGCTGAAACGTGTCGCGCATCACCAGCAGGCCAATGCAGCAGAGCAACGCCAGCGCCACCGCTGTGCCTAAAAGAAGCCCGCTGATGATGGGGTAATGCATACGCTTTCTCAAGCATGGCCAAAAGGAACTTACGCGCGCCTTTATGGCTCTTTGATCTTAGCAAATAAAAAAGCGCCTTCCAGCTTAAGGTTCCCGGCCCCCATGACCGCAACAGGCCCCAGGGCGGTGCCGCTAAACCCAGCGCTCCAAAAAACGTATAAAAACCAAGCCGCTGCCAAACGCCAAAAGCGTCACCGTGAGCGGAAGATCAAAAAACGGCGGCCGGTGATAGCCCTCCGTGAGCAGCACCAGTTCCAGCACCAGCAGCACGCCGGTCATCTCCAGCCCCACCAGGCGGTCTTCCGGCGCCCCGCGAAACGTGACGATGCCGCAGGGTATGAAGCCCAGCATCAGGGCGAAGGCCATCCACAGCCACAAGGTCATCGTGGCGCTCCCAAATTTGTGTCTGGACTGGCTTCTAAATGAATAACAATTTGGGGAACGCCTTCAGGCTTGATCTGATGGAATAACAGAAGATTCTGCGATTCAATAAGACCAAGAACAATGGTATTGGGCGTGATGGTGGGCAAGGTGACGGCAAGGGCGCGGTGCGCCAGGCCGTGCGGATTGTCATGGTACGATTCCTGAAGCTTCTTTAC
>JAJZCU010000155.1 GCA_021828935.1 Planctomycetota bacterium
CCATGCGGCTGGAATTTTTCCTGGGCAAAGTTATCGGCCTTTGCGCCGTTGCGGCCGGCCTGCTGTTGATCATGGGCGCTGTTACCTGGCTGACCATGAACGTGGTGGACTTCAAGGTGCGGCACGACGCGCAGGCGCTGCTGTCCATGGAGCAGCGCGATTACGATAAAACCATCCGCCGGTATCCGGTATCCAAGGGGCTGGCGCTGGTGGCCCAAAATGGTCTGTTGCAGGCCCAGAACTACGTCACCGCGAAGGATGGTCTGCGCATCGCCGGGTTGATCAGTTACGCCACCAAGCCGCCGGAGCGGGCCTTGCGCGGCGGCAGTTCTGAATCGCTGGTGTACGATTTTCCGCCAATTCCGGCCACGCCCAACGCCGAGCCTTATTTCCTGTTCAATTACCAGCCGGAACATTTCAACCGCCGGGGCGTGCTGGCGCCGGGCTTCCGCGGAATTATTAAACTTCATGTGACTCTGTCGCTGAAATACAACCCCATGAAAACGCAGCAGGGCACGGTCACGCTGTCGCCCAATGGCCCCACCATGTGGACCATCAAAGACCCTTACAGCTACTTTTCTTACCAGAATGTATCCACCGGCCGCGTGTTTAGTCCCGGGCCGCTGATCCTGGGCGTGAATTGTCCGACCAAGAACGTCTATCTGCTCTTTCGCAATGGAATTCACGCCCCGTCGGCGGTGGCCTATCTGGTCGACCAAAGCCGCTCCCCCGGAAACCGCCCTTATATTGTGCCGGCGCCCAATCCGGTGATCACCGGCTTCACGTCGCATGGCAAGGAACAGATCGTGGGCCCGACCGGCAAAAATTCCGAGATCCCCGCGGAGGTCGCGTCCTTTGAGTTCAGCCACGTAAAACCGGGCAGTCTGCCGCTGGGCAAGCACGGAAATTTTACCGTGGACATGGTGCTAAGCGTTGACAAGCAATCCCATGAGCAACAGCCCGCGGCCGCCTGGGTGCGCGCCTATGCCGTCAACCGGCCGCTTAAGCCGTCGGTGCAGCATATATTTGTTGACGAAAAACGGATCACGCCGGTGAAGCTGCCGGGGCGGCTGCTGGATGGCGGAAATCTTGTTATTAACATTCACAGCGCCGTGCCGGGGCAGTGGCTGGGTTTGAACAAAGACTCCGTGCGCCTGGTGTTGCCGCCGTCGCCGTTTATCCTGAATTTGTTTAAAAGCGAAGTGGTGATATTCCTGGAGGCGTCGCTGCTGGCGGTCATCGGCGTGACGGCGGGCATCTATTTAGGCTGGCCCGTGGCTCTGCTGGTGTTGCTGACCTGCTATATCCTGGGCACCGTGTTCCACTTCATTCAACGGCTGTTCCACAGCAACGGGCTGGGTATCTACAACTATGTCAAGGCTTCGCGCCTGAAACACGTCTGGTGGTTTCAGATTGGCTCGGGCATTTCTGAAGTCATGTCCAAGCTGCTGTATCTGCTGGTGCATCTGGTCCCGAACTTCACGAAATTTGCGCCGCTAAAATATATTGCCGCATCGCGCGACATGCCCTGGAGCGTGCTGTTGGTGGATGTGGCGCTGGCCGCCCTGTTCATGCTGCCGTTTTTGGCTGTTGGATATTTATTAATCAGGCGCAAGGAACTGGCGTAGGGCCCCAGGGAGGCGCCGCGACGGCCCCCGTCGCGAACGCCTGCGTCATGAAACGGAAATGATCGTAAACTAGTGTCTCACTCGGAACTTAAGAATGTCTGTTATTGAATCGCCCACGCCGCCGTCGAAAACCACGCCGCCGGGGCCCCCGCGCGTCTCCGGCCCGGCCGGCGGGACTACGCGCGACAACGGACCGGGGCAGCCCGGATCCCCGCGACGAACGGGGCGTTCGGGCCCGCGGCGCTTTGGCCCGGCTCGCCAGGATCAAATCATTTGCCTGGTCGTGGCGTTCGTGCTGTTGGTAATCATCTTTTTATATCAACCGTTTTTGGCGCGCAAGCGCGCCGCGCTGGTGCAGACCAATGATCAAACTCTGGGCAACCTGGCCATCGCCTTTCCACGCCTCACGCTGGGCGGGTTTCGTGGCGTGCTGGCCATGGTCATGTGGGAACGCGCCGAAAGCGCAAAAAATCACCGCAAATGGGTGCCGCTGGAAACTGATTACAACGTGATCGCCAAGCTGGAACCTTACTTTGCCTCAGCCTATGTGTTTAATGCCTGGAATCAGTCGTACAACCTTTCGGCCCAGTTTCACAACGAAGGGTCCAAATACAAATGGGTGCTTGATGGCTTGTGTTATTTGTACAAGGGCCAGCGTTTTAACCCAAATAACATCAATATAATCGCAGAGGAAGGGAACGATTTTTTCTTAAAACTGGGCGGTAGTTTTGAGCGGCGGTACTACACACAGCACTGGCGATTTGACATTGCGCACGAATACGAATACGTGCCGCATGGCAAAAATGTATTGCATGATAATACCCTGGCCGAGGTGCGAACCATTGTCAGTCAGCCGGTATTCAAGTGCCAATGGATTCGGGGCAACGGCAAGTTGCGTCGACTGGGGCATGGGGTGGAGTTTCCGTTGCCGTGGTATCACAACGGCAAGATGTTGAAATGCCCCTATGGCGTGAGTCCCTATTATTTTGCATATATGGAATACATGAAGGCCAAGTCGCTGCACAAGCGCCCCGAGGCGTTGGGGGTGGAAGTGCTGGATGCGTGGCCCGGAATGTCGCTGCGCTTATGGTGCAAAGACGATCTGCAGTATTCGCAGACGCTCACCCGACGGATGTTTTTACACCCGAACGGACCGCTGGCCAAACGGTTCGATGCGACAGTTTTAAACATCCGTGACTGCTACCGCAATGTGCAGATAAATGCCCCCCAGGCCGTGAAACTGCTGCAAATTCATGACCGTAAATATCCCGATGACATTCCCGTGCAATTCAAACACATTATCCAGAGCCTGTTTTTCAAGAAACTCGGGCAAGCCGAAAGCATGATGTTTGAAGGCCTGGTCCAGTGGCAGTTGCACCATCGCAAATTCGAACCCGGCGACGCCGCCGACCGCGATCTTTCCGCATCCATTCCTTTGTATCAACAGGCGGCGCAGGATTTCATCGGCTTTTTAAATGCGACGTATCCGAACCAGCCCACGAATCCCGATCGCTTAGGGGACATGAAATACGTGGCCGCCATTGAAGCGCGGATCAAAGGCATCCAGCAGTTCCAGCTCACGGCGCGCCGGAAGCCGCCCAATTTGAATTTTTTAATTCCGTGGACGTGCGAACATTAAAGGGGGGTAAAGCGCGGAGGCCTCGGTGGGGCTTCGGCCTGCGCCGCGTCATTGCGCGCCAAAATGCGGTCGCCTCCGCGGCGGTGAAGCCGGATAATAATCAATGCGTTGTCGCGGCCCCTGAAACGTTCGTTTGATCGGTGCTGCATGTTTGGCGATGGCCGTTTGTCTATCAGAGCGTTTGCGACGGGTGAACCGTTGCGCTTGTCCTGTCCGGATTTAGGTTGCCACGTTTTTGGCGACCAAAATTAGGAGTTTAGGGATGCGGCCGCGGATAATCGTAGGTGTTCTGTGCATTCACCAGTTGCGTGACCGGGGTGTAGACAATGGACGCATTGGCGGCGGCGGGAACCGCCAGCGCGGCAAGGCCGGCAGCGGCGCCGGCGGCTAGTTTTACGCAGCGTGCGGCCGGCAGTGAAGCGGTATCGCCTGCGGCGTTGACGTGGGCCCCATCATGGTGCGTATCAGCCCGCCCCATGCATCAGCCGGCGACGGGTATTCCCGAATGCTTCACCAGATTTTCCCACACCGCCACATGCACCGGGAAAACTTTGCGTTTTGGGCCAAATGCTTCGATCGATTCCGAATCACGCATGGCGTGGCCGGTTTGAATGACCCCCGCGAGGATGTTGCCCTGCTTCTGCGCAACGATGCGGATATCCTTAAACGTTTCGCCATCAAACCGCTCAAAGCTGGCCAATGCATAAAAGCCGCCCTCGCCGGTGCTGGCTTTGGTGATCGTTAGCTCGCCCCAGTTGGCCAGACGGCCGTTCTCATCATCAACGGCGGCCACCAGACGGTCGCCCTTGCTTACGGTAAATTCCCGCCGCGACGGCAGATTATAATAAAAAACAATGTGCGGCGGTAATTCCTTGACGGTCGCCCGTAATTCCTTCGGCATGGTGTTCCTCCTTCAAAGTGAACAGGCCAGGGGTTCGGCGGGTTGGCGGAAGCCAAGAATGATTATAGGGCATAACGTTCAAATCCCCAAATCAATGTTTGGCGGTCGCGCGACGCTCAGCGCCCAAAAGCGCCGCCGATGCGATTGTGAGCCAGGCTTGACGCCACCGAACCTGTGACCCTATACGGAATGGCCAGTCGATCCAGTGTTTCCGATACATCTTTTAATAATTTCTGTTGTGACATTTCGCCAGCCGCTCAAGCATGAATGCGTGGAGTTCTTCCGGGCTTTTTTCGGGGAATGTGGTTTTAAGCCCATCAAGAAAAAGCGTTTTCGCAAATTCTGAAAGCTCAAAGGCCTTCAGCAGACGCGCTTCGGGCGACATGTTTCGAAGCGTCTGAATATACAGGGCATGGTTGGGCCGGGGCTTTAAATCCATCCCGCCATCGTACCGTATGCCGGCGCCTGTTGGAAAGGCATGTGGCGTGGGCGGCGCGAGTTTTCGGACGTAACAGCGCCATGGAAACCTGCCGTTCAAGCGGGCGCCGCGCCGGGCAAAGGGGGGTGGGCATTTTTATACTTTGGTCCACCGGCGGCAGTCTGTTATCATGTTCGTGTAAGGTCGGCGTCGTGATTTGGTTCGCGCGCGACACGACATATCAACCGATTGGGGTGCTATAGCGGAAGGGCCGTGCCGGCTAAGGAAGAAACGGCGGGGCGGCGCCGGGTAAGGAAGGACGTTTGATGGCAACTTTATTATGTTCCACCTGCGGAAACCGGCTGACGGTATCGCCATCGGGAACGGTGGAATTTTGTCAAAATTGTGCGGCCCGCATCGGCGTGCCGGAAGCGGCCCCAGATGCTGTGGCCAAGGGCGTCAAGAGGGGCGACACGCGCAACGCGCAGTCGTATCTACAACCCAACAGCCTTATTTGTGTGGCGCTGACCATTGTGGCGGCGACGGTCTTTTACGGGCTGGGGCCGTTTCTGCTGCTCCGCAATACCTGGCTGTATCACCTGTTCTGTGGCCACGGTTGGGTGCCCTACGTGGCCACGGTCTTCTTCTTTTACGCGTTTTGGTTTTTGGCGCTAAAAATTCCCATCCTGCGGCAGGAAAGAAGTTTTTTTGCCCTTGATTTGTTATCAGCAGAGCCCGGCGTGACGATCGATCAGGCCGCCAGCCAGCGCATTCTCAACCGCATGGCCCGCCTGACGGATCGGCAGCGGGCCGGTCTGTTGGTGTCGCGCATTCGTCAGGGCCTGTTGCGTTTGAACCAATTGGGCACCGCGGAGAAGCTCGATGACATGCTGCGCTACCGGGCGGAAGCGGATGCGGCCATGCTGGATTCGGGTTACGCGGCGCCGCGGTTTGTGATCTGGGCGGTGCCGGTGCTGGGGTTTGTCGGAACGGTTTTGGGCATCAGCAGCGGCGTACAGGCGTTCAGCAGACTGTTGCAACGCGCCACAAGTCTGCACGTATTGCGTCACTCGCTCAAGGGCGTGACCTACGGGCTTGGGCAGGCCTTTCAAACCACGATGTTGGCCATGTGCATGAGTCTGCTGCTGATGCTGATCATGGCGATTGTTCAACGAAAAGAAGATTTGTTAATGTCTGAAATCGATGATTACTGCATGGATCGGCTGCTGGCGCGGGTGCGGGTGTCTTAGGCGGCGCTGAGTCCCTTCGGCCGGGAGGTGCAACGCATGGGGGATGAGATGCAAAGTCTCACTGCTGGTCTTGGCGT
>JAJZCU010000156.1 GCA_021828935.1 Planctomycetota bacterium
CCAGATCTTGCGTGAACGGTTTGCCGGCCACGCGAATGTTGAAATTGTGGTGGCGGACGTGCGCGACCTTGAAACCGTGCTCAAAAGCCGCAGCGTTGATCAGGTGGATTATTTTATCAGCGGCCTGCCCACGCCGTCGCTGCCCGTGCATGTGCGGCGGCGAATGCTGGTGGCGATTCGACGCTACTTAACTCCCCAGGGCGTGTTCAGCAACATCACCGAAGTGCCGTGGTATTATCTTAAATATTACAAGGCGGTTTTTCAGGATGTGTCGTTTGAATTGGTGACGTTCAACATGCCGCCGGGGGGCGTGTACCATTGCCGCGGCATGCGGTGACTTCGCCAACGACCAACGATTTATCGGGCAGGAGGGCGCCAGCGCGTCAGTGGCTCGCGGCGGGGGCGTTGGCGGGCGCGCTATGTGCTCCAGCGGCAACTTTCCGGGCCAACTCCGCCACAATTTCTCCGGCCCGTTCCAGGCCCACTCGGCTGGAATTAATGCATAAGTCAAAATTGTGAGGGCTGCGCCACTCGACCCCGGCAACATTGCGTACAAATGTCTCACGCTCGCGATCGGTGCGGCGGACCAGGTTTTCCGCCTCGTTCAGGCTGGGCAGGTGATAGGCTTCCATCACCCGCCGTGCCCGGTCTTCAAATGGCGCATGAACAAACACATGAATCGTGTTGGGCTTGTCTTGCAAAATGTGAAACCCGGCATGGCCCGCCACCACCGAATCGCCCTGCGCCGTGAGCTGTTTAATAACTTCGCGCTGGGTGCGGAACAACTCCTCATCGGGCACCGGCGCCAGCGGCGGCGGTATGTAAATGCTTTCCGGACATCCCGTGGAAAACGTGCTGAAGATACGTTCCCAGAAGCTGCTGCAGCGTTCCAACCGTCCGGCCACCTGCTCGGTTTGCACACGCAGAAGCTCCGCGGACTTCTGAAGTATTTCTCTGTCAATATATGTGTAATTTAGCGCGGCGGCAACGTGTTGCGCCAGATATGAGCCGCCGGCGCCCATCTCGCGGGCCACCGTGATGGTAATGGTGGAATCGGACATAGCACACGCACCCTAATTTGCGACGCCGCGTAAGGACAAAAAATGATGAATTCAGTGTACCGCAAGCGGTGACGCCAAAGCAATGCCGATCCCTTGGCCGGATGCATCGCGCGTGGGGCCAGCGGGCCCTTGCCCACGGTTGGATGCGGCCTGTGCCGCCCTAAAGGATATCGGGTGTGGCAACGGCTTGGGGCCGGTGTGAATTCTCGGAACTGGCCTGAAGTTGCAAAGCTGTTCGTTTTGGCCGTTGGTCCAACGGCGCCAAGGCCATGGCCTCTTCGGCACGTCCGGCCCTGAAGCGTTGCACGCAGCCTTTCGCGCGTGTCGGGGCCAATCTGCACAGCAATTCCACTGGGGCCTGCGCTTCCTCTGGCCGCGGCCTTCCAGATGCGGCTGCGGACACGCGCGCCGGGCTTGCGGCTGCCGGACCAGCAATCGCCGAAAATTTGTCGCTGGCCATTAGAAACAATCCCCCCAATCAGTGGCACAGCCGCCATTACGCGGCGGCGCCCCCGTCGCGTGCCGTCGCGATTTGCCGCCTATTTTTAACGCCATCATGAGGCCTGGCTGCGTCGCCCCGTACCCGGCAAAAACGAAAACGGGCCGGGAGACGCCTCCCGGCCCGCGGTGGTTTCGATGGTTGTTAATCGGACCAAGCCACGCTTAGGCCGTCTTGCGCCGACGGCGTAGCAGGGCCACGCCGCCCACGGCTAACAGGCCCAGGGTGGCCGGTTCGGGGATAGCTGTGGTGCTGGCATTGTAATCGCTGAGAATTTGCCCAGCGGTTAAATTGTTGCTGAAGATTTTGAATTTAGAAGTATTGCCGCCAAAGCTGGGGTCGTTGTAAGGATCGGGCCCGCCGATGACATCAAACTGGTTGGCAACTTGGCCGGTGCCGGGTGTAGCAATCGTGGAGAGCGCGCCTAAGTCAAGATTGCCGATGCTGATCTCGCCGGAAGAGGTCATCTTGCCATCGACGTACATGGCTACCTGCTTGGTAGTGCTGTTGTAAGTCAATGCGATCATGTGCTTGCCGGTATCAGCGATTGGAGTGGCACCAAGAAAGATGGGGTTCTTGCCGACGTTGATCCCGATGGACATGATCCCGGTGCCGTCCTGGCGCTTGGCCTGCAGAATGATGAAATTGTTTTGCGAGCGGCCAAAGCTGAATAAGGTGCTCCAGCTACTTTCATTTGCCGTTAAGTTGGCGGTCGTGCCATAGGACATAAAGTCTTCGATCGCAAAGCTGCCGTGGATGTTTCCAATGACGGAGAGCGGAATACGCATGCCATTGGGGTTCCCACCCGTCACGTTGTTATTGTTCTGCGTGACAAGGTTGCCGTTGCTAATCGTGGCCGGGCCGATGAGGGTGCCGTTGGCGCCGCCGACGGAATCGTTGGTGGTGCCGCTGCTGAAATTGTAGTCAGAAGCCACGCCGCTGCTGGGGGTTGGCGTGGGGGGCGTCGTAGACGTTACGCTGCTGGCGTTGGTGGTTAAGTAGGAAGCCGCAGCGCCCGATGGATTGGTGATGGATGCTGTCAGCGCCGCGCCGCCACCGCCTTGGTAGTTGAACACTTCAACGGGGTACAGACCGGCCGTGGTAAAATCGAGTGTATTGGTGGTTCCGGGGGTGCCAAAGTTGTTATTGTAGTTATTTCCCGCCACGACAGTCCCGGTGCCAATGGCGCTGGGGCCGGTGCCAGTATCGCCGATGAATACCTGCGTTGTGTCGTCGTTGGCGGTTCCATTGGCGGGCAACGTCACGGTGTAATTACCGGGCGTGGTGACGTTAATGTATCCCTGATAGTCTAATATCGAGTTGGACCAGCTGGTAGAATCGGTAGCGGCTGCGCCGCTGGCATCAGCGCCTATAAACGCGTGAGTGGCGATACCCCCGCCCGTACTGGTCAAACTATCGTTGGTATTTAGGAAATTGTACTGCGGACCGTTGGTGGTATAGGTGTTACCTAAGTAGGAGAAGCTGCCGCTTTGGGCAAAGGCTGCAACATTTGAAGCATCCGCCTGCGTTCCCCCGCCGTCGCTGGGCAAACCGTTTGTATGCCAAACTGAGCCAATGAGCCCCTGCGTAGCGCCGGTCGGCGCCGTTGTATAGGTGGGGTTGCTGAACGTAAACGTGCTTGCGCCGGCTGATGCCGCGAGGGCGAGTACTGCGGCACTCGCCAAAACGCCCGCCGATGTAATGATTTTGGACTTGCTGGAACCCATGAAAACACTCCTCTATTTCCCGCCCAGACTGAAATTATCGGGCGTTGACTAGGCGAAACACCCAGAGCTCTTGCCCTGAACCGGCGTTCGCGTGATTTTTTTAGCACTAACAAAAATGCTTCGGCAACAAAAGCGACTCAAGGCTAGTAAGCAGACAGGTGCGGGGTGGCCTTTGAACCGCCGTTGTTCTCAGTAAATATACAACAGGGCTGAGCAAAAGCAAATGAAGTTCAAAAAATAATTTGGAATATTTCTGCGAGGTCTCATTTTGGTAATCTGGGTAAGCAGTTGAGCGTTGGGTGCCGCACATAATGGCGGGGTGCCGGCGGCGCCACCAGATCCCACGGAATTATTCCGCGGCCACCGTACACCGCTACACGCGACATCAAGCTCGCCAACCCGCTGCCGATGTGTTATAACGCCCCACGGAAAATGGCATGACTTGGAGCACCCTGTGGCAAAAAAGCTTATTCCCTACGCCCGCGATGGCAGTATCAGCCCTTGGCATGATGTTTCCCCGGGCGATGGCCTGCTGCCGTCGGTGTTCAACGCTATTGTCGAGATTCCCCTGGGCAGCTCCAACAAATATGAACTGGATAAAAAGTCCGGCCTGTTGAAGCTCGACCGCGTGCTGCATTCAGCGGTCTACTATCCGGCCAACTACGGCTTTATTCCGCAGACCCTCGCCGATGACGGCGACCCGCTGGACGTGCTGGTGCTGGGTACCGAACAGGTCTATCCACTGACTATTGTGGAAGCCCGCGCCATCGGCCTGATGACCATGAAGGACCAGGATGAGATGGATCACAAGATAATATCTGTTCATGTCAATGATCCTGAGTATTCCAGTTACCACGATGTCCACCAACTGCCGGCGCACAAGCTGGCGGTGCTGAAGCGCTTCTTTGAAGATTACAAATCGTTGGAGCACAAGCGCGTGGTGGTGGATGACGTGCTGCCGGTCGATTATGCCTATCCGGTCATTGAGCAATCGCTGATGGTGTACAAAAAGTGGCGGGCCGGCGAAGACGTTACCAAGTTATTGCACAAGGCGTGACGCCACGGCGGGCGAACACGGCGCTGGTCGCATCGGTTTCCAATACGCCCACGCGCCGTCGCTGTTTGCTGACCCCTGCTACAATGTCCGCATGGCTGAGGCTGGGAAAACATCGCCGCTGGACGTGAAGACCCGGGCTGTGGCCACGGCCCGGCGCGCGGGGTTGAATTATTCATGCGATCGCCGCCCCGGCATCCATCGCCGTCGCGCGGGCAAGGGATTTATTTACGTCACGGCGTCAAATCGGCGGGTCCGAAACGCCGCCACGCTCGCCCGCATCGCGGCGCTGGTCATCCCTCCTGCCTGGAACGATGTTTGGATTTGCCCATCTCCGCGGGGCCACCTGCAAGCCACCGGCATGGATGACCGCGGTCGCAAACAATATAAGTACCACGCCCGCTGGCGCGATGTGCGCGACGAACGTAAATTCCAACATCTGCTGGCAATAGGCCAGGCGCTGCCCAAAATTCGCCGGGCCATTGGGCGTGATCTGGCGCTGCCCGGTCTCCCCCAACGCAAGGTGCTCGCGGCGGTGGTGCGCCTGTTGGACAAAACGTTTTTACGCGTGGGCAATGAAGCCTATGCCGCCGGCAACGGACATTTCGGCCTGACCACTGTGCGCAACCGGCACGCGCATGTGCATGGCGCAAACATTGAATTCGCCTTTGTTGGAAAATCCGGCAAACAGCGGGACATAGACTTAACCGATCCGCGGTTGGCGAGAGTCGTCCGGGCATGCCAGCACCTGCCGGGGCAGCATCTATTCGAATACCGGCGCGAAGGTGGGGGAGTGGGTCGCATTACATCAACGCATGTGAACGCATACTTAAAGGAAATCAGCGGACTCGAAATTTCCGCCAAAGACTTTCGTACCTGGGCCGGCACCGTGCTGGCGGTGCAGGCACTGGCCGATGCCCCGCCGGCCGAAAGCCAGCGTCAACGCGCCAAGCAGATGGTGGCGGTGGTGCGGGAAGTGGCGGGGCGGTTGGGCAACACAATGGCGGTGTGCCGCAAGTGCTATATTCATCCCGGCGCCTTGGAACATTACCTGGCGGGGTCGCTAACCTCATGCTGCGAAAGCACGGCGGGTGCCCACCCGCGGGGGGTGTCGGCGGCGGAGGCCACCGCGCTGTGTTTCCTAAGAAAAATTGAACGTCGAACCGCGGGATAGACGCGTGTCCTTTTTTGACATCGCGAACAGTCCGATTAAAATCGAGCCGATGGTATGGGTTTGCGGTAAAAAAAGGGCTGAACCTTGAGCGAAGTGCGCCTCGTCATTCGGGATGCGAAACGGGATATCCACGCCAATCGGCATTACAGCGAAGCCCACGCCGCGGTGGCCGCGCTTGATGCCGAGCCGGAAACCATTGAGGATCTGGACTTGGCCCTGGAGCGCTTCAGGGCGCCGCGGCAGGGGGGCTTTTTTGGTGGATTCAGTCCCGGTCTTGATGACCGGCCTTATGATTCGGGCTTGGTGGTCATTGATCTGGCCGCCCGCCTGGTGCTCTGCGATGCCACGTCGTTCGCGGCGTCGCGGATCGGCAGTGTTCGT
>JAJZCU010000157.1 GCA_021828935.1 Planctomycetota bacterium
ACTTCAATTTGTACCATGCCGCCGCAATTGCCAGTATAGCAAATTTCCAGCGCATGCACGCAAAAACAGATGCGGCGGCGCCGGCACGACCGCCGTCGGCACTTTTCGGCCCGACGCTTCTTGACGCCGAACCGCCCGCACTCTATTTACGGGGAAACGTCGGCGCTATGACAACACGCACGGACACGCGACTTCAACGGGTGATTTCGCGCCACGGCGGAAGGATGAATGTGTTCACCAAGCGGCTTGTGTCTGAGATTTCAATCAACGCCTCCGCGGAACAAGTCTGGGCGATACTGGCGGATTTTCCGGCCTACAGCCAGTGGAACCCGTTTATCCGCGAAATTTGCGGTCAACCAATCGTCGGCGAGAAAATCAAGATCACCATTGAACCGCCCGGCTTCGGAAAGCTCTCCTACAAGCCGGTGATTCAGACCGCTGAACCGGGCAAAAAACTTCTATGGCTGGGCCGCACGGGGCTTCCTAACATGCTTGATGGATGGCACAGTTTTGTCATTGAATCTGATCCCACGGACGGCCGCGGGCCCGTGCGGTTCATCCACAGCGAAACACTCACTGGAATTTTGTTGTTCCTCACGCCACGCCGCTTACTTGATGGCTTTCACCTGATGAATGCGGCGCTGAAAGAGCGGGTGGAACGCGCGGCGCATGGACAAGGAAACCGTGATGCCCCGCAATGATCATTCCGATTATGTAGTGGATACCACCGCCAGCAAACACGCCGCGCTGTGGCCCGTGGCGGTTTCCGCGGTGCGTCTAACCGACGGTTTCTGGGCGCCGCGTATCAAGAGCAATCACGAAACCACGCTGGCCGAACAATTTGCGCAGTGTGAAAGCACCGGCAGAATTGATAATTTTCGCATCGCCAGCGGACGCAAGACGGGGGAATTTCAGGGCGCCGTTTTCAATGATTCTGATGTATACAAATGGCTGGAGGCGGCGGCGTGGTCGCTGGCCGGCAGTTCGGCGACTGGCGACGGCCCAGTGGCGGCACAGATGGACGCCGTGATTGCCGAAATCGCCGCCGCCCAGCAGCCCGACGGCTATCTTAACACGTATTTCATGGGCGAACGGGCGAACCAACGCTACGTCAACTTCAAGGATTGGCATGAATTGTACTGCTATGGCCACCTGTTTCAGGCCGCCATCGCGCATTACCGCGTCACCGGCGGCGGCGCACTGCTGGATGTGGCCGTGAAGGCGGCGGATCATTTGTGCCGCACGTTTGGTCCCGCTGAAGATGGCAAGCGGCCCGCCGTGCCCGGCCATGAAGAAGTGGAAATGGCCCTTTTCGAGCTTGGGCGCCTCACAAAAAACCAAAACTACGCCCGCTTGGCAGAGTATTTTATCAATGCCCGCGGCCATGGACTCATCGGCGGCGGAGCCTACCACCAGGATCACAAGCCCGTACGCGATATGGACCGCATGATCGGCCACGCCGTGCGCGCCGTATATTTGAATTGTGGCGTTGCCGACATGGCGATGGAAACCGGCGACCCCGCCCTGGTCGTCGCGCTTGAGCGCATGTGGAACAACATGACGCAAAAGCAACTGTATGTCAGCGGCGGCATCGGATCGCGCCACGAAGGGGAGGCCTTCGGCGCCGACTTTGAACTGCCCAACGCCCGCGCCTACACCGAAACGTGCGCCGCGATCGCCAGCGTGATGTGGAATTGGCGCATGCTGCTGCTCACCGGGGAGCAACGCTTCGCCGATCTGCTGGAACATACGCTTTACAACGGCGTGCTCTCCGGGCTGGCCCTTGACGGAAATTCGTATTTTTATGTCAACCCACTCGCGGACGACGGCCGGCATCGCAGACAGGCCTGGTTTGGCTGTGCCTGCTGCCCGCCCAATGTTGCGCGGATGATCGCGTCTCTGCCCGGATATTTTTATTCAGTAAGCCACAACACACTTTGGGTGCATTTGTACGCCCAGGGCGCCGCCGAAGTTCAACTGCCCGATGGCCGCATCGTTAAAATCACGCAGACCACAAGTTACCCATGGGATGGTCGAATTCATTTACAAATTGATGCCGCAGGCCCACTGGACGTCATGCTACGCATTCCCGCTTGGTGCGCCGATGGCGGCGGCGACGAGAAGCCCGCATTACAAGTTGCCGGGCGACCCGTTTCAGGCACGCTCACGCCCGGCGCATACGCCAAAATCGGCCGCGTCTGGACATCCGGGGACACTGTTGCGATTCAGTTGCCCATGCCGGCGCGGCGCATCGTGTGCCATCCGTTCGTCGCGGAAAATCGCAACTGCGTGGCCCTCATGCGCGGCCCGCTGCTGTACTGCCTGGAAGCGGCCGACAACCCCGGATTTGATCTGCGCAATCTAACGCTGCCCGATGCCGGCGCCATTGAGGCGCGACCATCATCGCTGCTAAATGGCGTGGTCACGCTTCACGGCCACGGTCTGGTTCACGAAGTTAAGGCCGATGGACCGCTTTATCAGAATAATGCATCCGCCAACCGCTCGCGCCAGAGCGCCGTCGCGTTCACCGCAATTCCTTATTATGCCTGGGCCAATCGGCAGCCGGGGCCCATGCAGGTTTGGTTGGCGCGCACTTAAGCGGCCAACGTTTGTTGGAGAATTCATGGCCGCAATAATTGTCATTCCCGCCCGCTATGCGTCCACGCGTTATCCGGGCAAGCCGCTGCTAAACCAAACCGGCAAAACTCTTATTGAACATGTGGTGGAACAGGCCCGCAAGGCCATCGCTGCGGCGCGCGTCGTTGTCGCCACCGATGACGCCCGTATCGCCGATGCCGTGCGTGGTTTTTCCGGGGAAGTGGTGATGACCGGGGCCCACGCCTCCGGCACGGATCGCATTGCGGAGGTCATGCGCCGGCCCGAGTATTCCCACTATGCGGTGGTGGTGAATGTGCAGGGGGACGAGCCGGAAATCGAGCCGGAACTTATCGACCGTCTTATTCATGTTGCTGAAGCTGGCGCCGCGCCCATGGTCACCGCCGCCGCCCCATTCACGCAGGTCCAGGATATTGCCAACCCCGCCATGGTGAAGGTGGTCACCGATCAGCGGCATCTTGCGCTTTATTTTTCGCGCAGCGTTATTCCACATGACCGCGATGGTTTAATAAATAGCGCGCGCCTGCTGGCCATATATCGAAAACACATGGGAATTTATGCGTACAACCGTGATTTTTTACTAACCCTGGCCGCCGCGCCCCCCTGCACCCTGGAACAACTTGAACAACTTGAGCAACTGCGGGCCCTTTATCTGGGCGCCAAGATCGCCGTCGAAGACGCGGCCACCGCACCCCACGGCATTGACACGCCCCACGACTATCTGGAATTCGTCGCGCGCTGGCGCGGCATGCGCGCGCCGCCCGGCGGCGGGTAATGCTGGCGTCCACTTTCGTGGCCGAAGCGTTTTTCATGGGCCGTGAGACAGCAGCCACCGGTTCGGCCTGCCGTGAACCCGCGCCGCGCGCCGCTAAATCTTGCAAATTGGCGCGGTTCCATTCCGCGGCTACACTGCTTGCTGGTCGCACGCAAAACAGAAATGAAGATTGCCGGCATGGGCCCCTGTATGTCCGCCGTATGATCTGAGTTTCTCGCTGTTCTTTCCGATGCGCGTCCGACCCGATGGCGCGCTGGTGCGCATAGGGCATTTGCATGATACGGTTGATCGAGGCGCTGAATTACCGCTGCCTGCGTTATGTGCGCCAGCCTCTTGACCCATTCCATGTCTTGGTGGGCCCCAACGCCAGTGGAAAGACCACGTTCCTGGACGTCCCGGCCTTTCTGGGTGACTTGTTAAAATACGGACTGGACAAGGCAATCAGTGAACGGTCCGCCAGCATTGAGGAAATTTTTTTTAATAACCAGGGGGACCGGTTCGAATTGGCCGTGGAAATGGAACCGCCCGTCGAGCGCGCCGGACTCCTGCCACGCCATCCGAAATTCGTCCGTTATGAAATTTCCATCGGCAAGGCGCCGACAGGCGAATATCACATTTTTGATGAGCAGGTCATTCTGCAGGATGCCCTGCCGGCGCCGACGGACGAACCCCGGCAATGCACCCTTTTCCCCAGTCCGATGCAACCGCCCAACACCATCATGCATGCCACGCGCGTCGGCGCTGGGCAAAAGAGGACGGTCCGCAAGAATTATGAGAAAAATGACAATTTCTATTCGGAAATGGAACATCGCAAAGGCAAGGGCGGCTGGGCACCTTCCATCCGGTTGGGTCCGCGAAAATCCGCACTGGCCGGAATGCCTGAAGACCAGCTAAGGTTTCCCGTTTCAAGTTGGCTGCGCACCATGCTAATGGATGGCACACAGAAGGTGATGCTCGATAGCCTCGCACTTCGCAGAAGCAGCGCCCCCGGCCAAAGCCTGTTGTACAACCCACAAGGCAGCAATCTGCCTTGGGTTATTCAACATCTATACAAAACCAACCCTGCGAGACTTAACAGCTGGATTAAGCACATCCGCACTGCATTGCCCGACATTACCGGCGTGACCACCGTTGAGCTGCCTGACACCCGTCATCGATTTTTGCAGATTGTTTACAAAGGCGGCTTAAAAGTTCCCTCATGGACGGCGTCGGACGGAACGCTGCGTATGCTGGCCCTGACGCTGCCGGCATTTCTGCCGGGCTTTACGGGTACTTACCTCATCGAAGAACCGGAAAATGGCATTCATCCAATGGCCATGGAAGCTGTGTTCCAGGCATTGCGTTCCGCGTACGGTGCGCAAATTCTTCTGGCCACGCATTCGCCGACCATTCTTGGTTGCGCGGAATTGGACCAAGTGCTTTGTTTTAAAAAGGAGGCCTCCGGAGCGACGGACATTGTGCGCGGCTCGGAACACCCCGCGCTGCGGGCATGGCAGGGAAGTGTTCCACTGCCCACGCTGTACGCATCTGGGGTGTTGGGGTGATCAAACGCGATCTTTTCATCGTTGTGGCCGACCTGGACGCCGAAAATGTTATGAAAACGCTGTTGAAGCATCGGCAGGCCGCGCTCAAGGTCCACGTCGATTTCGCCGAAGGCGACCTCCTACGCTACTCCAGGCACGACGGCGGTTGCTGCAAGGACGCCGTGGATTTGTTGCGGTCAAGACAAAACACGCATCATCACGCGATGATCATTTTTGATCATCACGGCAGCGGCGCCGAGGAGGAGCCGCCCACTGTTATTGAATCACGGCTTGAAAAGCAAATTATGGCCAGCGGCTGGGCCCTTGGGGCAGCCGCGGCCGTGGTGCTCGCGCCCGAATTGGAAACGTGGGTTTGGTCCGGCTCTCCGCACGTCGCAAAAATACTGGGATGGGGCAATGGCCCCGTTGCGATGAAGGAGTATCTGTCTGGCGCCGGCCTGTGGCCTGCGGACGCAAGCAAGCCCCCGGACCCTAAGCGGGCAATGGGGGCTGCGGTGCGAGAAAAAGGGCTGCCGCTGGTCAGTGGACTTTTCTCCGACCTAGCCAAACACGTCAGTGTTGACGGCTGTGTCGATCGTTCATTCCTAAGATTCCGCAAGCTGCTTAGAAGCTGGTTTCCCAAGTAGTTTCAATCCCTGACCACCACACCGCGCCCCGGCACGCCCGCTTTTTTATCGCCCCAATTCCATCACCGCCGCCCACTGTGCGTCGGACACGGGGACCACCGAAAGCCGCGGCAGGCGCAGCAACTCCCAACCGGTGAACCGAGCATCAGCTTTTAGCGTGGCCAGCGAAACCGGCTGCGGCATCTTTTTCAACGCCGTGATGCGCACCAAAGCCAGCTTGTCATTGCCTTTCACGGCAGTTGCGTCCTCCAGCGCCGCCGCGATACCCACGACCGCCCTTTCGTCACCGGTGTGGTGGTCAGGG
>JAJZCU010000158.1 GCA_021828935.1 Planctomycetota bacterium
CAACTGTACAATGAATTTCACGCCCAAATCGTCATGATCGGCAAGCACCATTGCAAGCCCACGCCCCGCTGCGAATCCTGCCCCCTGCGGGAGTTGCTGCCGGAGGGTGGCCATCCCGGCCGCCCTTAAACTTAGGGACCGCTGAATATCAACTGCCGCAATCGGCTGTCGGCAGCGCCGGATGCGTGGACGCCCGCAGCCAACGGAAGCCTATGGAATAAAACGCTGAGGCGCGAAGAGCGCTGAGACGACGGGGGCCGTGAAAAAATGTTTCGGGGGATGGTGGTTCGAGGTTTCCGCAGCGGAATGGGCCCGGCATGAGGCTCCTTACCATGCATCTGACGCCCCCATACCTTCCTCGGTTCGTGCTCAGCGGCCTGGCCGTCTCAGCGGTTTTTCTATTTAGCCTGTGCCGCGTCATGCCTCTGGAAAAAATGTGTCATGGGTTCCCGCGCGCGGTATATAAGCGTCATTTCGCGCCGCGGACGGTATGGGTCGCCAGCCAGAATGATACCGGCGGGTATTTGTTCGGCGCTCGCGGCGATTGAAGATTGGCCACAGAGGGCACAGAGTACACAGAGAACGCGGTGGACGAATTAATAGAGAACGTCCCTGGTGCTGCAGGCTTTGAAATCTGGCGAAATGCGGTTGACCGATGGGGTCAAACGTATCTCCCTGTGACCTCTGGGCGCTCTGTGGCATCTCCCCGTCTTTCGGTCGGACTTGGTTTTGATCACGGCCTGTCATTCGACCAACAGGTGAAGTTGCTGGCCTCTGATGACCGGCGGTAAGGCCGCCAAGAATTTTAAGGGAAATAAGATCATAAAATTCGACCAGCTGCTGCCCGAATGGAACTACGTTGCACAGCCTTAATGACCACGACAGTTATTGACTCGGCGGCCCTTGTGAGCGGTAAGCTGCCGTTTGATACTCGACGCTCCCATTGCCATCGGCTCGCCGAGAACACAAGTGGGGGCGATGGGTGCGAATGGGCGCCCCGGTTGGGAAATCCGTTATTAATAAATCATCCGGTGACGCGATTGGCCGCGTTACGCCGGCAGCGCCACGCGCCGTCGCCGCCGCGCCAACAGCGCCAGGGCGCCAACGGCCAGAATGGCCAGCGTGGCCGGCTCGGGGACGGCCACAAATTTGGTTACGTAGATGTCGTTCGGCGTGGCGTAGCTCACGGTGTAGCCCGGCGTTACGGAACCGAACGTGCCGGTGAGCGTGCCGGTGTAGGTGGCGATGAGGTACGGCCCGGCGAAGGTTGTGCCGGCCAACTGGCTTAAGTTCAGTGACGGGTCGCCAGGATCAATAATAAGATTTCCATTCACCTGAAGCTGCCCGCTGGCGCCGCTTGCGCCAAGGACGATGTTCAGGGCGCTGCCGACGGCGAAGGTCAGGTCGGAGGCGGTAACGATATTGCTGCCGGTATTGCTGTCGAGCGCCAGGATGCCGTTGTTGGTCCAGGCGCCGCCATTTCCCGGCCGGATATTCAGCGTGCCGCCGTTGGTGGCCTCGGCCGTGCCGTTGTTGGTAAAAATGCTGGTGTCGATTGACAGGCTTTGCCCGCTGGTGTTCGCGTTGATTGTGCCGTTGTTGATCAAGTTACCTTGGTAAAGGTCAGCGCCGCCCTCCACCAAGGCATTCGTGCCCAGCGTCAGCGTCGTGTTCGCATTGTAGGCCGCGTACAAGATGGAACCGGGCCCCGTAAGCCGGATCGTACCGTGGTCAAACGTCTGATTCCCGCTGAAGTAAATCGCGCCGTGCGGGCCCGATACGAGGGCGTTCCCGTTCAGCCGAAGCCCGTTCTCCACAGTCACGGCCGAATTGTACCCAGCGTTTAGGTTGCCACCGGTAACTGAGACCCCGCTGAGCATTCCGCTAACAATGTTTAGCGTCTGGCCGTCGGCCAGAGCCACGGTTCCGTTCTTAATTGTTCCGCCGTTGAGGCTCCAAGAGCCCGCCGCGCCATTCAATACCAGTGTGCTGTTGCTGTTGTCCAGCGTTCCTGTGACGTTCACCGTTGCACCGTTCGCCTTGAATGTGCCGATGTCGGCGGTCGTGAAGTTGCCGCCAAGGTTCACCACGCTGCCGCTGGTCCCCACAATCGTTCCCGCATTGCTCCAATAGGGGGAATTAATGGTCAGAATCCCGCCGTTGGTGGCCTCGGCCGTGCCGTTGTTCGTAAACACACTGTTGTTGATCGACAGGCTCTGCCCTCTGGTGTTCGCGTTGATTGTGCCGTTGTTCGACAGGGGGGACCGGGTGTTCCCGTAAATTGCACCGTAGAAGTTGACGCTGCCTTCAATTGCCGCATTGGCCCCCAGGGTCAGCCCTCCGGCACCGCCGTAGCCAGCCTCAATGTTGCCCGAGCCACTGATCAGGCCGCTGTCGAACGTTTGGTTTGGCTCGAATGCCAACGAGGCACCGGAATTCAAAATTATGTTGTCCCCACCGACCGACGCACCGTTAATGACGTACAGAGACGAATTCTGCGGTAGTTCGAAATTCCCCGTCAGCGTTGCATCGCTTAACGTCAGATATGAGCCCTGCTGGAATGTCAGGCCGGTAGATGGCACCGTTAGCCCGCTGAGCGTCCCGTTGATAACGTTAAGCGTCTGGCCACCGGCGAATGCCAGCGCGCCGTTCTTGATTGTCCCGCCGTTGAGGTTCCAAGAACCGGTGGCGCTGTTTAACGCCAGAGTGTTGTTGCTGTTGTCCAGCGTGCCCGTGATGTTCACGGTCGCCCCGTTCACGTTGAACGTGCCGATACCGGCGGTCGTGAACGTGCCTCCGAGATCCACCACGGCACCGCTGGACCCCGTGATCGTTCCTGCGTTGCTCCAACTGGCCGCGTTGATATTTAGCGTCCCGCCATTAGTGGCCTCCGCCGTGCCGTTGTTCGTGAACACGCTGTTGATAATTGAAATGCTCTGCCCATTCATGTTTGCGTCGATCGTGCCGTCGCTCACCAACGTCGAGTTGTCCTGCTGGGCCAACGAGCCGCCACCGCCTTCCACCAAGGCGTTGACGCCGAGCGTCAGCGTCGCGTTGCCGTCGGCGGCCGCCGTCAAAAAAGAATGTCCGCCCAAAAAGTCGATCGTGCCGTGGTCAAATGTCTGATTGCCGCTGAAGAAAACTCCGCTAGCGATCCCCGAGATCTCCAGCGAGTTGCCGTTTAGGCTCAGCCCTTTGTCCACGAGCACGGACGAGTATTGCCCCAAGCTCAGGTTGCCGCCGGTCACCGATACCCCGCTGAGTGTGCCCTGAATAATGTTTAGCGTCTGGCCGTTGGCGAACGCCAGCGTTCCGCTCTTAATTGTTCCGTAATTGAGGTTCCATGAGCCTGTGGCGCTGTTCAATGCCAGCGTGCTGTTGCTGTTGTTCAGCGTCCCCGTAATATTCACCGTGGCCCCGTTCCCGTTGACTGCGCCGATGCCTGCGGTCGTGAACGAGCCGCCGAGATTCACCACGCCTCCGTCCGCCCCCGTGATCGTACCGGCATTGCTCCAATTGGCCGCGTCGACGTTGAGCGTCCCGCCGTCTGTGGCCTCCGCAGTGCCATTATTCGTAAACGCGCCGTTGCTGATCGTGAGGGGCTGCCCGCTGATGTTTGCGTTGATTATGCCGCCGTTCACCAGCGTAGACGTGTTTTGCCCACCCAGCGAGCCGCCTCCCTCGACGAAAGCGTTGGTGCCCAGCGTCAACGCGGTGTTGCCGCCGGTGCCGATGAGCAAGCCGGAATCACCGCTTGATAAGTCGATTGTGCCATTGCCGAACGCCTGATTTCCGATGAAGGAGACCGTGCTGGCCGAGCCCGACAGGTTGAGTGTGTTGCCATGCAGAGTCAGCCCATTGTCCACCATTAAGGATGAACCACCGCTTCCCAAGTTCAGGTTGCCACCATTCACGGATACCCCGCTGAGCGTACCGTTGTTCACGTTTAGCGTGCCGGCGCTCTCGTTCACCGTCGCATTCGCCAGCGTGCTGCCGCCGTCCAGCGTGTAGGTGCCGGCATTTAGGTTAACAGTATTCGCCGTGAGCGTGCCACCAGTTTGGTCCAGCGTGGCGTTGGCGTTGCCGATGGTCAGACTGTCAACCGTCACGTTGCTGTTGAGCGTCACGGCGTACGGGCCGGAGCCCGCCGTTGAAATATTGGCTGCGTAAACGGCGCCCGTCGGTGTGCCATTGTTAGGATAATTCGGGTTGGTGGACCAAGCGGCGGCGCTGGTCCAATTGTTGGTCGTGCCGTCCCAGTTGGCGGCTGTATCCGTAGCGGCAGTTGCGGTGCGCAGTGCCTGCGAACACAGCAGCGCAGCCACGGCGATGGCGGCAACGGCCACCTGCCGACGCCGGCCCAGACCCATGTTCGGGTCCGCGGTCAGGCCCGTTTCCATGCCGCCGGCCCCCGGCGCGAAGTTTCGGCAACTATTTGTCGTGGTTTCGATAAAAATGAGGTTTTCTCCTTTCGTAAATGGCAATTATCTTTTCTCCGCCGCGACGCGCGGCGAAAATTCATGAACCTTCCGGCCAGAGGCAATTGACTGTTGGCCGGCGGCCCATTTTCAGGTACATTAGCACGGATCACGGTTCAATTTCTGACAACTACGCGACACGGGGTGCCGCGAGCGGCGACAGCCCCCGCCCCAGCCGATGCGAATTACTTAATGATTTAGCCCGCGTCGCGTACGACGCGACCGGAACCTACGGACGTATTTATCATTGTAGCCGATTCCGTCGTCTTTGGCAAGTCTGAGTTTGGTTATTTTAGTGCCGCCGCTGGGCAGAGCCATATATTAACGTATTGCGGATTGGATTTGGTCGCGACGTTCGTGTTTGCGGAGTTGCGCTCTGAGGTTGGTTGCGGTATGACTTCAAGGACAGCGCCCGTTGCCACCCAGCAGAACGCTTGACATCCAAATGACCAATCGCCATGCTCATTAGGATTAGGGTATGGGGACGCTTAAAATTAAGCGTTGGCCATCTGGAGGTCTATTTTGTATTTCGCGAATTCTGGTGGTCCGCTCATTCGGTGGGTTGACGCGTCCTCCCCGGCTGCCGGGGGTGCCGCTGCTTTGGGTGGCTCGTCGGGCGGGCCGCCCACGGTGCGCTACCGCAGCGCCATTAAACGCGCATCGCGTACACGCGTGCAAGCGATGATCGCGCTCGAACAGGATTGCATTGGCAAATTGGCCCTGCAACTTGTGCAGGACGCTAAGGCTGGCCACGCCGGCGACGTGGTAAGAACGGGCCAGATGCTTTCCATGACGCTGAAACGGTACAGGAAGAACTCACTGCGCATCGTCCGCCTCGGCCTCTCCAAGAACGTCGCGGCGGGAGTGAACCTCCACGCAAGCCCTGCTGGGCTTGCGCGCGCAAAAATGATTAGGTCGTTTTACCGGAGCAGGGAAACTGCAATTCGCGCCACGTATCGGGGCCAACTAGTTTCGGCTGATCGCGTGGAACTTGCCGGTCTCGAGGCGGAAAGGGACCGGCTGTCGGCTGGCGCGCACCTGAACAGGTTGCGGGTCGTTCAACTTGAGATTACAGGGGCACAGAAGCGCCTCCGCCGCGACATCGTACGGACGCTGCCGGGTTATCCTATCTACGCAAAAACTCCGTGGCAGCCGACACGTCGCCTGTACGCCGGAGAACGAGTATTAATAACTGCAAGCGGCACATGGAGCGCCTCCAAATCCCATCCAAAATATACATGCGGTCCGGACGGAAGGGTGCCGCCATGGGGGGGGCGGGTGATGTTTTTCCTCCGCGGGAAGATCGGCGCGGCCGGTGCATGGTTTAAGATTGGCAGGACCGTCAAATTGAAGGTGCCGCAGACAGGG
>JAJZCU010000159.1 GCA_021828935.1 Planctomycetota bacterium
CGTGCATATTTTGGGGCCACAAGCTTCGGCCCTGATTGCGGAGGCGGCGCTGGCCATGTCCTTCGGCGGCAGCAGCGAAGACATCGCCCGCACCTGCCACGCCCACCCCACATTGCCCGAAGCGGTGATGGAAGCGGCCATGGCCGTGGAGAAACGGTCCATCCATTCATAAATAAGGTTGGTCACACGGGTGCTCAGCGTTGCGAATTTAAGACCGGCCGAATTTTCTGCTGGCGCAATTGGCGGTTCTGGACGCCCGCGACCAATGGAAGTTGATAAAATAAAACGCTGAGGCGCGGTGGGCGCGGAGACGACGGGAGTCTGAAACAATGTTCCGGTGTGCCGTTGCCTCCCGCGGAGGCGTGATAATAGCCAGGGATGAAATCCCTGGTCGCCCAAGCCGTATAAATTGATAGTCCCCCTGGGGACGAATGAATTTCTGATGCGTTAATGTGCGCGGATTTCGGGAACCGCAGTTCAGCCGTACCTGCGTTCCACCGGTTCACCCATGGTTATTTTCCGACGCCCCGCGGGCTGCGGGGTAAAGGCTGGCGTGGGTCTCTTCCATATTGCATCGGGCCCAGGGCCTTAGACGCCGCTCACGCCCTTGGGGCGTTCATTCGTCCCTGCGGGACTTGAAAAATCCTCGCGCCTTGTTCCAGGGGTTTCACCCTTGGCTATTTTCGGGCGCCCGAAGGGCTACGGGGCACAGGCCGTCTCAGCGGTTTTTTTAGTTAGCCTGCGCGGCGCCATGCCCGTGCCAACGTCGCGTCAAAGCCTCCGCATCACCGCACGTAATGATATTTGCTTAGTAAAAATCGCAATTGTTTCACGCCCCGTTTGTGATACGCCACGGCGGCGTGCAGATAGCGTTCAAGTTGTGGATGATTCTTCGCATAAGGAATCAAGGCAGCCGCCAGGTGTTCCTGCCAGTCATAATCGGTGAACATAAGCACCAGGAAATCGCGCTGGAAGGCGGCGTTTGAATCGGAGCGCACAATGTTGCCCTGCTCGTGATCCATGGCTTTTTGGGCCTGTCCGGCCACGCCGTGGCCGTAATGGTAGGCCAGGCTCACGCCGTGCCGGTGCGCCCATGCCTGAAGTTGCTTTTGCAACGCACCTTCATGCCGCGCCATGCTCTGTGAAAAATGTGCAATGGGAGAATTCACGCTGCGGAACCAGGAAATATACCACGCCAATTGCAGTTTATCGGAATGCCCCTTTTCCAGTTGCGGCAGAATCTTCCGTATTTCCGCAGCGGTTTGCGCCGGATCCATCAGTGGAATCGTCGGCTGCTGGCGGGCGCACCCGGCCGGCACGTTGGCCAGACATGCTACGCAAAGCATGGTTAAATAACGAACCTGCATGTGACGCCGCCGCGTGACCGGCACCATGGCTGTCTCCCGCGTGTAATGCGTTTGTTGGGGCTGCGGCGCCCGTGCGCCAGCCGAACCCGGAAAGCATCCGTGCCTGTCAGAAACAGTGTACCATATGGAACGGCATCGTGCGGTAAAAAATTTTCAGACGTGCAATGCCCATACGCCGGCCGCGGGCGTAAATAGTCCATGCGGGCCAATCCGTAGAAATCGCCCGGGCGGACGCGGGATGAATTCCGTGCGGGCGGTCGTGCCGTGGTTATTTCTGTTTTCTTAATTTGTCGCCCTGGGCTCGGATGGCATCGGCGCAGTATGCCACATTGTGTACCCGGTGAAAGGCCACGCCGTGGTTGAAGCACAACATCATGGTGGTGGCGGTGAGCATGTCCCTTACGCTCAGGCTGTCCTCATTGTGGTTGCGATCATCCGGCCACGGCGCCTCGTGGCTGTTAATTGAACCCGGGCCATAGTTGGGAGAATCCGACCCGCGCATCAGAAAGCGCTTCCGTGAGACGCCCAGCACCAGCGGAAAGCCCAGGTGCTCAAGGGTCCGTAATTCGTGCAGCAAGACCCAACTGTCCTCTGACCTTTTGCCGAAACCGATGCCCGGGTCTAACAATATATTTTCGCGTCTTACGCCCGCATCCATGGCGGCGGCAGCGCGGGTGGTTAGAAAGTCGCAAACTTCCTTCAGAACATTCGCGCGGCGCGGGGCCAGTACGCCGGGCGTTTCAAACTGACCGTCCATCAGAATGATTTGACAATTGGCGCGGGCGGCGGTTTTAAGCATCTGAGAATCGGTCAGGCCGGCGCTGACATCATTAATCATGGTGGCGCCGGCGTCCAGCGCGGCCTGGGCCACGGCGCTGCTGCGCGTATCAATACTGATGGTCCGCGGGGCGCCGGCCATACGCGCCATGGCCCGGATAACGGGAATGGCTCTGGCGATCTGTTCGGCCGCGGCCACCGGCGCAATGCCGGGGCGGTGAAAGCTGGTGGCTTCCGGTCCCACATCCACGGCGGCGGCGCCATCGCGGGCCATTTGCACCCCGTATTCAGCGGCGGCCCGCGCCTCGGGCGCCCCGTCGCGCCACCAAATTCCGCCATCGCTGAAACTGTCGGGTGTGACGTTCAAAATTCCCATTAACGCATCGGTTCCGGTGTTGATGGGATGATCCTCCGGCTTGAAAATCGCCCGCCCGTGCCGTGCCGTGCAGGGTTACTGTTCGGCCACGAAGATCGGGCGTCGCTTCTGAATGTTCGGTTGCACGGCGCCGGTCTGCTCGCCGGTTTGGTCAGCGGAGGCCGACAATGCGTTAGAGGCCGTCGGCAGGCTCAGGGCCAAAGCTGTCCATGTTGGAAATACGGCGATACCCGGAATAAGTTCCGCCACCAAGCCCCAGGCCAGTTCCCAGCGGAAGCCGACGATCAGCAGCAACGCGCCGGCCGCCAGAAAGTCCAGAAAATCATCAGCGATATCAAGAAAGCCAAAGGCGCCGCCGCTCATGAGGCGAATGGCATCAATGCATATGGCTACCAGCACCGCCAGCCATTTCCGCCGCCGCGACAGGGGTTTTGAATTGAACGAAGATGCGTAGGGATTAGTCATATTGCTTTATTCCTTTCGGCTGCCGGTGGTCGGCCGTGCCGGCTATTAGTTTCAGCCATATCAGGCCGCAGTTAGAACCATGTGGCAAAAACGGGCCATCAGGTTAGTATATGCGTGAACAGCGGCAACTTCGATGTCCGCCCGCGGTGGGCTGGACCCCAGCGACACCAGAGCAATTGTCGCCGGCCGGGGTCAGCTCTGCCGCAGCACTGCCACGATGACCTATACGCTGGAAAAGGCATAGAGGAACAGACCCAGGAACAGATGATGGAATATAAAATCGGCATTGGAATTTCCCTGGCGTTACTGTTAATTGTCGGCTTGGTTCTTTTCCTGTTGCTGCGGCCCACGGGCGTGGGCGGGCCCACGGCGGCGACCACGGGGCCGGGCTTCATGCAGCGGATCACCGTGCCGAAGTTAAAAAAACGGGTGGGCGAACTCGCGTCCATTCCCGGCGGCGCGGGCGCCGGCCGGATTTACAAGCAACTTTGGCGTACGCTTTCGCGGCAGCCGGGGCAGGGGCGGCTGTTAAAGCGCGTTCGCAATGATCCAAATCCGCAGAACAACGCGCTTTATCGTCATTGGCTGTCGCAGTTGGAGTTGGCGGCGGGCAAGGGGCTGGGCGTTAAAATGCTGCGGTTCCCGGCCACCGTCGCCCTGCCGAGTTTCGTAATCCATCGGGGGACGCCGCTGCGCATTCTCACCAACGTGGCGGCCACCACCTGCGCCAGCGAAATGGTTGACAAGCATTACAAACCGGCCATACGCGCCGCCGATGCGCTGCTGCTGCTGGGCTACCGGCTGTGGCGCCACACGCCGTTTGTGCGCACCAAGACCATCGGCCTGGGCGCCATGGATACCGCGGCGTCAGCCTTGCAGGAAATCTACGGCAAAAAGGCCGTGCGCAGCTTTGCGAAACAGGAGGCGGCAAAAAAGCTCAAGAAGGCCGTGCGCGCCGCTGGTACACCATGGATGAACATGGCCAAGGTAGTGCATGTGTTATCGCCCAATCCCGGCGATCTGGCCAACATCGCGCGGCATGCGGGCAACCGGGCCTGGCGCATTGAGGCCCTGGAATATCTGGGCATTATGCAATGGCGCGTCACCAATGGGGGGCGGCGCAAGGCCATTGAAAATCTGCTGCGCACGTACCGTCACGCGCCCGATCATTACGTGGCGGCGGCGGCGCGGCAGGCCCTGCATCTGAAATCCAACCAACTTTCGTCACTGTAGCAAGTGAGCCGCGGTCACACCGGACGCCGATACGGGCTTGATCAATGGATGCAACGGGCCAACACATGACTGCCTCGCCGCCGATTCAAGTGGCCATTGGGCTGATTTTCGACGGCCGCTGGGAGCGACTTTTAATTGCGCAACGGACGCGCGCGCCGCTGCGAGGTTATTGGGAATTTCCGGGCGGGAAATGCCAGCCCGGCGAAAGTGCCCCGGCGGCCCTGCACAGGGAAGTGGCCGAGGAAGTCGGCCTGACCGTGGAAATTGTGCGGTCTTTGCCGGGCATAGTCCACCGATACCGCCACGGGGCCGTGGAAATTTTTCCATTTATTTGCCAGGAAATTTCAGGGGAGGCCCGCGGCCGGGAAGGTCAGGCGATCTGTTGGGCGGCGCCGGGCGAATTGGCAAGATATGACTTCCCGGAGGCCAACGCCGGTTTGTTGGAAAATTTGAGGGCTGGAAATTGGGCGGCCCTGGCGGGACTGCCTCCGCGGGACCGGTAATACGGTGCGCATTGCTAAAGAATCTGGCCATGGCTGAAACCGTCATTACGCTGGTCCATACCGGCGCACTGGGAGATACCTTGCTGTTGGCGCCGTTGCTGCGGGCTTTGAGGGTTCGCTTTCCCGGCGCCCGCCGGAACATTGTCACGCGCCCGGCATTTGGGCGCGTGCTGCAGACGCTGGGCTTGGCGGAACAGTGGTTTGACGGCAATGATCCGCGCCATACCTTGTGGTTTGCCGCGGAAAACTGGGGGGATGCGAGCGCCGCGCCGTTGGAATGGACAAATTGCGATATTTTAATTTCAGCCGTCAGCGATGGCCGCGACGCCTGGGCGGCGAACGCCGCTCGGTTGGCGGGGCCCGCCCGCCGACTATTTTTTAATCCCACTCCGGCGCCCGGTCTGCCGCCGGGCGAAACGTTGCATGTCACCGAATTTCACCGGCGGCAACTGGCGGAATTAGCGCTGCCCCAGGCGCCCGGCGTGCCACCGGCGCGCGACGCCGCCGGGCCGGTGTTCGTGCATCCCGGCAGCGGGGGAAATGGCAAGAATTGGCCGCTGCCGTGTTTTGTGGCTTTGGCCGAACGCTTCAAAGGGGCCGGTGTACCGGTTCACTTTTTATTTGGTGAAGTGGAGATGGAACGCATGCCGACGGGCGCCATCGCGGCTGTGTCACAGGCGTTTCCTTGCGCCATGAATCCACCCCTGGACGCGCTGCCAAAGTTGCTGCGCACCGGGCGCGGATTTGTTGGTAATGACAGTGGCGTGGCGCACCTCGCGGCGGCGTTCGGCGTGCCGGTGGCGGCGCTGTTTGGTCCCAGCGACTCGGAAATGTGGCGGCCGGTGGGACCGCGCGTGGCGGTGGTGCAACCGAAAGGCCGAAGCGCTTTGATGGAGCATATTTCGTTGGCGCGTGTTTGGGAGGCCACGGCATTCCTGCGGTAAGACCGACGATTGGCGTATGCGGTAATGTTCTTTGTTTCAGGCGCCCTATAATGGCTCCAGCAACGAATTGAACAGGAGCATGATGATGGCCACAGAATTGGCGGACTTTGGCGCGGGATGCTTTTGGGGTGTGGAGGCGACATTCCGCGCCCTGCCCGGCGTCAGCCTTGC
>JAJZCU010000160.1 GCA_021828935.1 Planctomycetota bacterium
AAAATAAAAACAAACGCCCAGACGGTGAGTCCGCTGAGAACGCACCGGAGGACGGCCCTTGTCAACGCCCTGGGCGACCGCACGCCGCCCTATGACCTGGGCGCCGAAGTGGCCCTTCTGGGCTCCATGCTCATCGACCCAACCTGCATCGGCCCCGTGTGCATGGTCATTTCCAAGGCCGAGGTGTTTTTCAAAGAGCAGCACCAGGTGCTGTTTCAGACCCTGCTGGAATTATTTGAGAAGAATACGCCCATTGATGGCGTGGTGGTCGCCGGCACGTTGCAATCCACCAGCCGCATGGAAGCCGTGGGGGGGTATTCGTATTTAACGGAAGTTATTAATTCGGTGCCCAGCGCCGCCAATGCGGAGTATTACGCCACCGTGGTGCGGGACAAAGCGCTGCTGCGCCGCCTGATTTACGCCTGCACCAGCACGCTGCGCGATTGTTATGAAAGCCCCGACGGCGCCGGCGTGGTGCTGGACCGCGGCGAAAAAAGAATTTTCGACATTGCCCAGCAGAAAATTTCCAACCAGGCCACCCCCCTCACTGAAGTGTTGCATGAGACCTTTGAAATGCTGGACCGCAACGCCGGCGAGCATTTAAGCGGCCTGAGCACCGGTTTCATTGAACTGGATAACTTAACCAGCGGCCTGCAACGCGGCGAAATGATCGTGCTGGCGGCCCGGCCCAGCGTGGGCAAAACCGCGCTGGCCATGAACTTGGTGGAACACATTGGCATTGACTTAAAAAAGCCGGTGGCCGTTTTTTCATTGGAAATGTCGAAGCAGCAGTTGGCGCAGCGCATGCTCTGTTCGCGCAGCGGCGTGGATTCGCACCGCCTGCGGCGCGGCATGCTTTCGCGCCAGGACCGCGATCAGCTTTCCCGCGCCGTGGGCGAACTGTCCGAAGGGGCCGTATTCATTGATGATTCCCCCGGCTTGACGCTGCTGGACCTGCGCACCAAGGCCCGGCGGCTAAAATTGCAGCATGATATTCAACTGGTGGTGGTCGATTATTTGCAGCTTATGGAAGCGCCGCGCGAGGAAAACCGGCAGCAGCAAATCAGTTCCATCAGCCGCGGCGTGAAGGCCCTGGCCCGCGAGATGAACTGCCCGGTGGTTTGCCTGTCGCAGTTGAACCGGGCCTCAGAAAGTGAAAATCGCCTGCCGCGCACCAGCGACCTGCGCGAATCCGGCAGCATTGAACAGGACGCCGACGTGGTCATGCTGCTGCACCGCGAAGCGGTCATGCACCGCGGCGATCAGGACTGGATGAACGCGAATCCTGATAAAATAAATGAAGCGATATTAATTATCGCCAAGCAGCGCAACGGCCCGTGCGACAACGTGAAAATGACGTTCCTTTCCGGCAGCACGCGCTTCGTGAATTACAACCCCGGCGTATGATGGGGGACTTCCACCGCCGGGCGATGCAGATCGAATTTTTCATTGGCAAATGCGGTGGTTGGAATGGTATACCGCCAGCCGGCAGGAGCGAAACAATCTTACCGCCTTGACCTTTTGGATCGGTCGTTGGCTCTCGGCGGAATGTTGCCGTCAGCGCCGGCAGCGCTGGGTGCGCCGACGCCCGCAGCGGATGGACGCCCATAAAATAAAACGCTGAGCCGCAGGGATCGCTGAGACGACGGGGAGGAACTCGGTTGGGGCTTTTGGGCGTGCGGGCTACTGTCGCGGCGAACTACGCGAGGGGGTTGTATTTATTTATAACGCACGCCGGGGAAAATGCGAAAAGATGCCAAAGAATCCGGCCGTGTTATCAGCGCATCCCCCGGCCGTCCCTTGTCTTTCCCCACATCAATTGTGCCTTTTTCCGCATAACACACCAATTTGTCCGCCCGTAGAAGCATGGATCAGAAATTTAATCATGGAGCTGGCATGGACAGCGTGTTGGGTCGGGGAGCGACTCCGTTATTCGACCGCAGGTTTCGCGGTCGTCACCGCCAAATTAAACGCGGCCCCAATATGATCCACCGCTGATGGCCCAGAGGGCGCCCGCAAAATTACGCGGATAGGGGACAGGCAGAAAGCTAACCCCGGGCCAACGGGACCATGAGGGCAATGGGCAACTGGTCCCAAATGATTTCCCACCTCGTCGTATCCGCGTTCATCCGCGTCATCCGCGGTTCTCCCGCCAAATTGCAATGCGGCTCAGATTTATGGGCGTAGATGGAATAAGCTCATGTTGATTCTTTGGAGATATCGCCTTGTAAAATCCGGGTAAAGACAAGGGCCGTCCTCCGGTGCGTTCTCAGCGGACTCACCGTCTGGGCGTTTGTTTTTATTTTGCCGGTGCGATGCCATGCTGCCGGGCAAAAAAACTTTCATCGGGCGCCGCGCCGTATAGGCGTGTGCTCCCGCTTTCGCAACTGGGCGACCGGCGTTAAAATTCCGCCAGCGTCTATCTTTTGCTTTTGAGGCCGGCGTGAAAAAGTTATCAACCCAATCGCCACGGCGGGCGGCTGTCATGGCGGCGGCGCTGGCGGCTTGCGCCACGCCCACTGTTGCGGCGTTGCGGGCGTTTCATCCCGGCGAAGCGTGGAATGACACGGCCGGCAACGTGATTAATGCCCACGGCGGCGGCATTCTGCACTACAATGGCTGGTATTACTGGTTCGGCGAAGACAAGATTGCCGGTCCGCTGGGCAACACTGCGCAGGTGGGCGTGCATGTGTATGCATCGCGTGATCTGTACAACTGGACCGATCGCGGCGTTGCCTTGAAGGTGTCCAACGATCCACGCAGCCCCATTCACAAGGGGTGCATTCTGGAGCGGCCCAAGGCGCTGTACAACGCCCGCACGCGCCGCTTTGTGATGTGGTTTCACCTGGAATTAAATAATAAACAGAAACCCGGCTATTCCGCGGCGCTGGCCGGCGTGGCGGTGGCCGAAGAACCCACGGGTCCATACCGTTTTCTGCGCGCCACGCGGCTGGAGGCCGGCGTGTGGCCGCTGGCGCCGGGCAGCGGCGGTCGCCTGAAGCGGCTACGCGGCGCGATGAATTCCGACCCGAAATTTCTGGAGCGGGATTTCCGCGGCGGGCAGATGTCGCGCGATATGACGCTGTTTGACGCCCCGGACGGACAGGCCTGGCTGATCAGCAGTTCCGAAGAAAACCGCTATTTGCATTTTTATGAGTTAAATAAAGATTATACCGGCCTCACGCGCCGCTGGACCCGCTTCCACGCCGATAAATTCGAACACGACAATGAGGCGCCCGCGCTGTTCTTCCGCGGCGGGAACTACTATTTAATTACCTCCGGCACCACTGGATGGGCGCCCAATCCGGCCCGGTGCTTCCGCAGCCCCAGCATGTGGGGGCCTTGGAAGTACCTTGGCAACCCGTGCCGCGGCGTGACCCGGCAGGTGGATACCACCTTTGATTCACAATCAACTTTTGTGCTGGCCGCCCCCGGATCGCACAACAAATTTATCTTCATGGCCGACCGCTGGCGCCCTGAAAATCCCATTGATGGCCGTTACGTTTGGCTCCCAATTCAGTGGGAAAAAGGCAAGCCGATTTTGCGCTGGCAAAAAAGCTGGACCTTGCGCGGCTGGCCTAAACCGAACGGGCGTTGATCATGTCCACGCCCCAGCCCCGGGCCCGGCAGCCACAACCCCGCATGCAGTTCTGGCGGTCCGGCAGATTTTGGCTCGTGACGCTGATCGTCATCGGAATCGTCTGGCGCGTGGCCCGTTATGCCGCGGCCTTTCCTGTGTGGTCTGATGAAGCCGCCCTGGGCCTGAATATCATCAACCGATCTTACCTGGGGCTTCTGGCGCCGCTGTCTTATCAGCAGGTGTGCCCCCTGGGCTTTTTGTGGGCCAGCAAGTTTATTATCAACCAGATGGGAACCTCCGGCTACGCCCTGCGCCTGCTGCCTTTGCTGGCGGCCATTGCCGACGTGCTGATGATGGTTCCGATTGCCCGGAGTTTTGGCGGGCGGCGCGTGGGGCTGATCGCCGCGGGTCTGCTGGCCTGTTCGCTTTCCCCGGCCCGTTTTGCCAATGATTTCAAGCCGTATTCCATGGACTTATTTATGAGTCTTGCGTACATCGGCCTGGCGCTGGGCATTCTGCGGCGGCCGGACCAGACCTGGCGCCTGGCGCTGTTGGCGCTGCTGGCGCCGGTCTCGGTGGCGTTTTCGTATCCGGCCATATTCGTGGGCGCCGCGGCCAGCGCCGCGCTGCTGGCGCCGGTGTGGCGCCGGTCGTCGCGCGCCGGCCAGGCCCTTTATATCCTGTTTAACATTCTATTGGCGGGATCTTTTGCGGGCCTGTTGTGGTGGGTGGGGCGCGGGCAGATGCGGCGCACTCACGCGTTAATGCAAACCTATTGGCGCAACGCCTTTCCGCCCCTGGGCGCGGGCCTGCCGTGGTGGCTGGTCAAGGCCCAATTTGGCAACATGATGACCTACCCGTCTGGCGGGGAATGGGGCATTTCATTGGTGGTGTGGCCGCTGTGCGTCTTGGGCGCGTGGCGGCTGTGGGCGAAACGCCGGCGATCGGAATTTATTCTGCTGCTCGCCCCGTTTGCTTTCACCCTGGCCGCCGCATTCTTGCACAAATATCCATATGGCCGCGATGCCCGCGTGGAACAGCACCTGACCGGCCCGATTTTGCTGCTGGCGGCGCTGGGTTTCGTCGGGCTGCTGGGGGGAATTGCAAAGGGCGGCGCACGCCGCCGGCGCGTGGCCCTGGATATTTCCGCGGGGCTTTGCGCCGGTTTGGCCATTTTCGCCACGGTGACCATGGGGCTAAACATTAAACAACCCTGGATTAGCTGGGAACCCGAATCAATATGGCGATTTTCCCATGCGGTCTACAATGGCCGAAAACCGCAGCCGCGGGTAATACTGTTGCAAAATCCGGCCCACTACAGCCCTGAACTGGGCTGGTACTTTCGCCCGCAAATTCGCCCGTGGACCCTGGGGTTGCCGGAGGCCAATGCCGGCGGCGCGCCCCGGATGCAACGACGCGGCGTCTGGATTATCAACTTTGGCCATAGCCCGCAACCGGGCCTGGCCCGGCGGCTGCAACGTGAATTCAAGGATTCCCGGCTGGAGCGTACCATGATGCGGTACTTTCACGGGCGCGGCGCGCGCCGCCACGACGCCGTGTGCGCTCAGGCGTTTTATTTTGCGCCCACGCGCCGGGCTGATCGTTTACAATGATGCGTGCCCGCTGCGCGCGGCGTCTTGTGTGTTTTATGAAGGACACTGTTTTGGAAGCACAGAAGGTTGCCAATCCGCTGAAATGGCATGGCGGAAAATATTATCTGGCCTCTAAAATTGTGGCGCTCATGCCGCCGCACATCCACTATGTTGAGCCATTCGCGGGCGGGCTTTCGGTGCTGCTGGCCAAAGACCCGGAAAACGTTTCCGAAGTGGTCAATGACTTGAACGCCGACTTAACAAATTTTTGGGACGTGTTGAAGAGCCAGAACACTTTTTCGGCGCTGCATCGCATATTGCAGGCCACGCCATTCTCAGAGGTGGAATGGGATCGCGCCGCCGCACGACTTACCGCGGAAAATCCCGTGGACCGGGCCGCCGCCTTCTTCGTGCTTTGTCGGCAATCCATGTCGGGACGGATGACCTCCTTCGCGCCACTAACAAGAAACCGCACGCGGCGGGCCATGAACGAACAAGCCTCCGCCTGGGCCGGGGCGGTGGATGGTCTGGCGCAGGTGCATGCGCGCCTGCGCCGGGTGGCCATTCTAAATCAGCCTGCGGTAAAAGTTATCAAGACGCAGGACGGTCCCAATACCTTGTTTTACCTTGATCCGCCCTTTAATTCACTCCA
>JAJZCU010000161.1 GCA_021828935.1 Planctomycetota bacterium
AAATGTGCCCATCAATTGACATGGCAGGATATTATGCTCACGGAAGGGGGCCGAATTTTCACGCCGGATGGGCGGCACTGCATCGCCGATTCGCCGGCGGATATCGCGGCGGTGCAAAAGTATATGGATTTACAGTTTAAGTACCATGTGATGCCCACGCCGCGTGAAGAATCTTCCATCATCAGTTCGGGCGGATGGGCCAGCGGGCCAATTAATATGTTCGAGGAACGCAAAGCGGCGATGGCTTGCGGCGGGCGGTGGTGGCTGGTGACGTTGCAATCGGATGTGACGCGAAAGGGCAAATTTCGGATGGATTTGGGGGTGGCGGAAAAGCCGGTGGTAAAGTACCCGCTGTTTGAAGGCGGCCCGCGCGTGGCGTATGTGAACGGTTTGTCGCCGCATCCGAAACGGGCCATCGCGTTCATGTTATATTTGTGCAGTAATAAATACAGCGATGAACTTAACCGCAACCATGACGCCCTGCCCGGCGTGGAGAAAGCCGCCGAACGACCGGCGTTTCATTACAGCCGGTTTCCAGGGCGGGAAAGCGCCGGCAGCCCGGTGTGGCTGGCGCTGGCCAAAAATGCGGTGAGCTTTTCGTTAAGCCCGTATATCACGGATGCCCGCGCGACGCGCATTCTGCGGCGGCAGGTGAATTTGGTTCGGGCCCACGTCAAGAGCGTGGCGGCGGGGTTGCGCCGGGCTACGGCTTTGATCAACGCCGGCATTCGGCGAAACGTGCGGCGCAGCGTGGTATTAAAAAACAAATATGACAGCCCGGGCACGGCGCCCGAGCTGGGGAATCGGCCCTGGTTACCGGGGCAGCCCAATGCGTGGGTAATGCCGGTGGTTCCCGGGGATCACGGCCGCGGGGGCGGCACATGACAAAAAAGCGCGAGGGCTGGTCGGCGTTTTTATTTTTACTGCCCAATTTTCTGGGCTTCCTGGTATTTTTATTGGGCCCGCTGGTGGTTTCGCTGATAATGGCGTTTACCAATTGGGATTTAAGAAAAACCGTTGTTTTCCGTTTCGTGGGCCTCCGCAACTTTACCGACCTGCTGACCAGCAACAATTTCTGGGTTTACCTTATCAACACAATTTATCTGATGCTGGGCATTCCCCTGGGCATTGCCGGTTCGCTGATTTTGGCGCTGCTGCTCAATGACGCCATTCAGGAAAACTCCTGGCTTTTTCGCTTCATTCATGCCGCCCTTATGCTTTTGTGCGCATTGGTGATCGCCGGCGCCCTGGCGGCGTGGGGCGGATCCGCGGGGCATGTCGCCGCGGCGATGGTGCTCATTGCGGCGTGCATCTATGCGCTGGCGGTGTTCAGCGGCATTGTGGTGTATCGCACCATTTATTATTTGCCCAGCTTCACCAGCGGCGTGGCCATGTTTATTTTGTGGAAGGCGCTGTACAACCCCGAAACCGGACCGATTAACGCCGTGATCAACTGGTTTCTCAACGGAAGCTGGGGCGGTTTTAACAACATGCTGGCGTGGTTTCATATCGCCGCCCTGCGGCGCCCCGGCTGGCTGGAATCGATCCGTAATTTATTTGCCTTGAATCCCAGCCATCCGGGGTTCGACCCGCATCTATGGGGATTAGGCGCCCGAGAGGCAATTATCATCATGGGTATTGTCACGGGCATCGGCGGGGGAAATATGCTGCTTTACCTGGCTGGCCTGACCGGCATTCCGCAGGAACTATACGAAGCGGCGGACATTGACGGGGCCGGCCGCTGGCAGCGTTTCTGGGCGGTGACGTGGCCGCAACTGGCGCCCACCACTTTTTTTATTGTTGTTATGAGTTTAATCGGCGGCCTGCAGGGCGGGTTTGATGTGGCCAAGGTGATGACCAAGGGCGGCCCGGCCGGCACGACCACCACGTTAAGTTATTATATTTATGAAAAGGCGTTCCGCGAATTTCGTTTTGGCTACGCTTCCGCGGTTTCCTGGATGCTGTTTCTGCTGGTCTTTATCGTGACGGCGTTAAACTGGAAATTTGGCAACCGGCAACTCAATGAGTAGACGTGAACGGGCAAGCGCATGACCACACTCAATGATCCGACAATCCGCGCCGCAAAGAATGAGGCGTCCTACGCCATTCTGTCGCATCCCGTGCCGCCGCTGCCGCCCGAACCGCCCCGCAAGGGGTTTCCGTATGGCCGCGTCGCCCGGCACATTGTGCTGTCGCTGCTGGGCGTGCTGATGCTGCTGCCATTCTTGTGGATGATTTTGGCCAGTTTCAAGACGCAGGCGGGCGTGGAGCGCACCAACCCTTTTCCACGCGGGGTCTGGCACACTGAAAATTATCCCGTGGTGCTGGGCCTGATGCGCAATCCAAATACGAACAAATTCCTGCCCATTCATTTTGACCGGTGGTACTTTAACAGCATTTTTGTGGCCGGCTGGGTGACGCTGCTTACGTGCGCCACCAGCGCCATGGCGGCGTTTGCCTTTGCGCGACTGCGCTGGAAGGGCCGGGACCGCGTGTTTTTGTTGTACCTTGCCACCATGATGGTGCCTTCCATTGTCACCATGATTCCCACGTATGATCTCATGGTGAAATTACACATGGTTAATAGTTACGCGGGGCTGATTATCCCCGCGGCGTTCAGCACGTTCGGCACGTTTCTCATGCGCCAGTTTATGCTGGGCATTCCCACCAGCCTGGACGAGGCGGCGTACATGGACGGCGCCAGCCGATCCCGGCTGTTTTGGGACATCATTTTGCCGCTGTCCCGGCCGGGGCTTATCACGCTGGCGGTCTTCACGTTCATGGGAAATTTCGGATCATTCCTGTGGCCGCTGATTCTTATCAAAAGCCAGTCCCTCAAAACGCTGCCCGTGGGCATGTTATTTTTTGACAGCGTGTACGACCGGCAGACCAACCTGATGATGGCGGCCACGGTGATGAACATTGTGCCGCTGATCCTGGTGTTTGTGGTTTCACAGAAATATCTGGTCAAGGGGATACAGCTGGGAGCGGTGAAGGGGTGAATGTCTTGTTCTGAAATAGGTTTGTTACGTTACTGCATCGCCGCAGAACCGCGTCAGGGCTTAGCCGACACGTATACGTGTCGGCTCGGCGCCGGATGGCGCGCACGCGGCCGGTGTCTACCGCCCGCTGGCAGATTAGCGGCCATAGAGCCGTTTGCGCAGTTCGGTGGGTTTCGTGTTGAATTCCTGCATAAACACGCGTGACATGTGCTGGCTGGATGCGAACCCGGCGGCGGCGGCAATTTTTTGAATCGACACGCCGGTGGGCAGCAAATGCAGGGCGGTTTCAAGGCGCACACGGTGAATTTCCTGATTCGGATTGCGGCCAATGACGCTCACAAACCGGCGCTGCAGCGTCCGCCGATTAAGGCCCAGCGCATGGGAGAGCGTTTTGACATTCACGCCGCTGCCGATATTTTTCCGAATGAGACGAATGGCCTCCGCAACTTTTTCATCGCCAACCGCCAGCAGATCCGAAGATCCGCGACCCACCACGCCGGCGGGGGCGGTGCTGACCACCGGTTTTTGGGCGCCCCCGTCACGCAGAATTTCCATTAACAACCGGGCGGATGATTGTCCGACCGCATGCAGATTTTGATCCACGCTGGAAAGCGGGGGGTTGCAAAGTTCGCAGAACAGTTGGTCATTGTCCACCCCCAGCAGTGAAATTTCTTCCGGGATGCGTATGCCACGTTCCAAGGCTATTTGTGCCACCAACAGGCCCCAACGGTCGCATCCGGCCATAATGCCGACGGGTCTGGGGAGTTTCTCAATGGCATCGCCGAGCCGGATAAGGTCTTCGGTAATCTCTGACGCCGTGCTGCTGGTGATATCAATGTGAGAGTAGGTGAAATCATTTTGGCCCGTGTTGTTCGTCGCGGCCTGGTCAAAGGCGTTTCGAAAGCCGTCTTCGCGGATGTTGGACCAGCTAAAAACGCGTCCGCCGACAAAGGCGAAGTGCCGCAGGCCGCGGTCCAGAAAATGCCGGGCGCCCACTGTGCCAACGACCTGGTTGTCGCTGCAGGCGGCGGGGATGTCGGGAAAATCACCGGAGGACATGACCTGCACCACGGGCTTTTTGAACGTTGTGATAAAATCATGCAACCGTTCGGACCGCAGTTGGCAAATAATTGCGTCCGAGTGGCTGGTTTCAATTTCCGCAATGGTCTGCGAGATTCCGGTTTCACTGGTGGAACCGCCGTGCAAAAAAAAGGTCCAGGGTAGTTGGTGGGCGGCGAGCGGGGCCTGGTTTAGGCGCAGCCGCGCTTCGGTATTGTGGGCCGCCATGGCCTGTTGAATACCCTGCACCACGGCGCGGGCAAAATGAAATTCCAACGGCAGCACCAGACTGACCTTGAACACCGAACGGGCCGGTAATTGTTGATAAAGCGTGGTCATCAATGGAGCGGTTCCTGAAAAAGGATGCGTGGCCGGCGGAACTTTTCGGCGGTGCAAGAGAGGGACGCCGTTTTTCCAGCGCTCACGCGATACATATTATCAGCCAGCGCAAGCGTCGCGGCAAGGGCGAGGGTCCGCTTTCTGAGCTTCGGCCGTTCCCCAGAGGTTGCGGTAGCGCAGGCGGGTAAATCTTGCCGCGGTGCGCGGGCCGTGTTGCCGTCATGCACGTTAACGGAGTTTATCGCCGGACGCGGTCGGGCGCGGTGGCGCGCCAGGCTTGGTGGCGTGGTCCACGATGTCTTGATCCGGCACCACCGCCGCGAGGTCGTCGGGCGCAGGTTCCTCTTCCACTGCGGCCAAACGTTCGGCCTCTTCTTCGGGCGTCTCATCGCCGATTTTACTCAACGCATCGCGGTTGATGCGATCGAGCGTGGGGGTGGGAACATTTTCCGTATCAGCGCCAGTGCCCAGCGATGACCAGTACCGCGCCGCGAACCAGCCGACGCCCAGGAGGACCACGCCCACGCCACCGACGATGGCCCATGTGGTTGAGCCAACGGCCAAAAGGTTTACCATATTTTGCCCTCGCAAACAGGACTTGTCGCGGTCCATTCTACGCGCACCAGCAGCCGGGACACAAGGGCCCGCGCCGACCACCGCTGCGCCGCTGATTGCCTGGCTGGAACCCTTGGTTATACTGCCGCCCGCGGCGTGCAGCGGCGCGGCGCCTGGAGAGTGATGGTTGTCTGGTGACGCCCGCGGTCTTCAAAACCGCTGTCGCCTGTCATGGGCGAGGTTGGTTCGATTCCTTCCCTCTCCGTTTATGCGCCGTGCGTTTTTCGAGGTACACCATGGCAAATGAAAAATCGGCGAAGCTAACGGCGCTCTCCAGCAGCGCTGGTTGAGCTTCCAAGCTTGGCCAGAAAGCCCTGGCGCAGGTTCTGGGCCAGATTTCCATTTCACGCGACGTGCGCGTACTGGTCGATTCCGCAACGGCGGACGATGCGGGGGTTTTTTGTCTTGATGCAGAACGTGTTCTGGTGCAAACGGTCGATTTTTTTACGCCCGTGGTGGATGACCCCGCGGCATATGGACGCATTGCCGCGGCCAACGCACTTTCCGATGTGTACGCGATGGGCGGCCGCCCGCTCACGGCCATGAACATCGTGGGGATGCCAATGGATGTGGTATCGCCGGAAACCATTGCCGCGATTCTGCGGGGCGGTTATGAAAAAATTCGCGAGGCGTCGTGCGCGTTAATCGGCGGTCATACCATCCGCAATCCCGAACCGATCTATGGGCTTTCCGTCACGGGTCTGGCGCTGCGCCAGCAACTTCTCACCAATGCGGCGGGGCGGCCGGGCGATCATCTTTTATTGACAAAGCCGCTGGGCACGGGCATCGCGGCAACGGCCATTAAGC
>JAJZCU010000162.1 GCA_021828935.1 Planctomycetota bacterium
ATGGTTTGAATGGCGGCGCGGGCATTTTACTCAAGGGCGGCGTCGCCCTTGCGGCCAGCGTTGTTATGGTCGCATCGGCGTTCGGGCGTGGCGCGCCGCCTAAGCAATATCAAATTATTCCACTTTGGAAGCATGAAAAGCTCGGCGGGCGGCCCACGCAGGCCAATTTTAACCCCAAAAATCTGAATCAAAATCGCGTTATTGAACACATCAAGCGGCCCACGATCACGGCATTTTTGCCCTCCAGAACCGCCAACACGCGGTGCGCGATGGTGGTTTGCCCCGGCGGTGGATACGTCAACGAATGGGTGGATTGGGAAGGGTATAAGCCCGCACTGTGGCTGCAGGCGCACGGCATTGCGGCGTTTGTGCTGCGGTACCGGCTCCCACACGGCGGCGCGGCCACGGGAAAAACTCCGCGGCCGCTGTTGGACGCACAGCGGGCCATTCGCATCGTGCGGATGAACGCGCGACGGTGGCACATAAGCCCCAGAAAAATTGGCATTATGGGTTTTTCCGCCGGTGGCAGCCTGGCATCGCTGGCGGGAACGCGGTTTGATCTTGGGCGGCGCGGCGCCAAAAATCCGGTCAACCGCGTGAGTTGCCGGCCCAATTTTATGGCGCTGCTCTATCCCGTCATCACGATGCGCAAAAGTTTCACCCACCCCGGTTCGCGCATGGGTTTGCTGGGGCCGCATCCCAGCCACGCCGTCGTGCGGAAATATTCCAGTGAGTTGCAGGTGCATCGCAACACGCCGCCGGCCTTTATTGCCGTGGCCCGGGATGATTCTCTGGTGCCCATTAAAAACAGTATTGATTTTTATAAAGCCTTGCGTCGGGCCGGGGTATCGGCGGAATTGAAAATCTTCCCCACCGGCAACCACGGTTTCGGCCTGGGGCGACCGGGCACACAGACGGTGCAATGGCCCGGGATGTTCTACAAATTTTTGCGGCATTTGGGGCTGGTACGGCGGTAAAACCGCGGCGTTTTGGAACCAAGTTTCGGGGGCAGTGGCTCTTGCGGCACGGCGCACGGAAAAACACCTGAACGGTAAGACACCGCTGGCCATGCCCATTCACGGGGATGCTGACGGCGGCATGGATCAAGAACGTCATTGGGCGCCTTTGGGCTTGCAATTGCCGGGTCGAACCGGGAAGATGCGATTCGGGTTGCATCTGGTATTTGACCCGTTTTTCCGCGAACGCCTCGCGGGCACTTTTTTTAACAGGGGTTTGCTATGAAATTCAGGATGTCCTTGCCGCTGGCGTCTCTGGCCATTGTTGGCGCCGGTCTGGGCGCCGCCGCGCCAGCCCGCGCCGCCACCGCCCCGGTCAAGGCCGCCCCCGCCGGACGCGTTGCCCAGATCAACTTAAGCGGCACGCTGGCCGAACGGCCGCACGGCTTCAAGATTTCCCTGTTAAGCATGGGTCAGCCGAAGGCCCCCGCCCTTTCCACCCTCATCACCCGCCTGTCCAAAATGGTGCATGACAAATCGCTGGCCGGGGTGGAATTGAATCTGCATTCGTTTTCGCTTTCGCTCACGCAAGCCCAGGAACTCGGCGAATTAATTCACCAATTGCGCATACATCACAAGCGCGTCATCACCTTCGCCAGCAGCTTTGACACCAATACATATTTGTTGGCGAGCTATGGCGATACCATCATCATGCCCAAATCCGGCGATATGTTTCTGCCCGGCGTGGCGCTGCAGTTAATGTTCTTTAACGGCCTGCTGCAAAAGCTGCACATACAGGCCGACATGGTGCAGATCGGCAAGTACAAAGGCGCCGAGGAACCGCTTACGCGCACCAGCGCCAGCAAGCCCTTCGCCGATGACATCCACCGGCTGGTCAACAGCCTGTACGCCCAGCTTTTAAGCACGATAGCCGCGAACCGCCCGCCGCTGACCACGGCCACCGTGAAGACATTGGTGGACCGCGGTTGGTTCAGCGGCGCCAGCGCCAGGAAGAATCATCTGGTGGACCTGCTGATGAACCGTGGGCAGGTGGACCCCTGGATGAAGCGCCAGTTCAAAAGCGGTTTCAAGCTTCTCAAACATTACGATGCCCATGTACATTCCGCCCCGAACTTCAGCAGCCCGTTCGCCCTGTTCAAATTGTTTTCCGCCCCCGCACGCCATAGCGGCGGCAACACGCCGTCCATTGCCGTGATCTATGCCGATGGCGTAATTATGGATGACTCACCGGCCAACGATCAGAACGGCGCGCTGGTAACGCCCTCGCGGATTCGCCGGGAAACCGCCCGCGCTCTGAAAAACCCGCTGGTGAAGGCCATCGTGCTGCGCATCGATTCCCCCGGCGGCAGCGCCGCGGCCAGCGACACCATCTGGCATATTTTGCATCAGGCCAACAAAATCAAACCGGTCACCGTGTCCATGGGCAGCGAGGCCGCCAGCGGCGGTTATTACATTGCCTGTGCCGGCCGCACCATTACCGCCGACCCAGGCACCATTACCGGCTCCATCGGCGTGGTGGGCGGGAAGGTGGACATCGCGGGATTATTAAAGAAAGTGGGCGTACACCTGCAGACGTTCTCCCGCGGCAAGCACGCGAATCTGTTTGGCATGACCAGTAACTTCACGCCCTCTGAACGGGCCTTTGTGCATAAACTTATGCTGCAAACGTACAAGCAATTCACCGGCCGCGTGATGGCCAATCGCGGCAAAAAGATTGCCAACATTCAGGCCGTGGCCCGTGGCCGCGTCTTTTCCGGCCAGGCCGCCATCAAAGCCGGCCTGGTGGACAACAACGGTAGTTTGTACGACGTGGTGCTGGCCGCCGCCAAGAAGGCGAACATTGCCAGCCATTACCGCATGCAAATATATCCCAGGGCGCGTTCGTTGGCGGGCGTGCTGCGGCACGCTTTGGCGGTGGGCCCGCAAATGCCCACGCCGCTGGCTTTGGGCCTGGCCGCAATGCCCATTGATATGCGCAAACAGGCCGACGCCATGTTCCAAATGGTCACGGCGCTGCGGCAAGACCGGCTGCTGCTGGCCATGCCGGTCGGCATTATTCTGAAACGGTAAAGGTTCGCCGCGATTTTTTATAACTCGGTGCCATTCCCGGCAAGCCTGTTCGGGTTGGTTATTAATACCGTGTTCGCAATAGGAAAGTGTGCCAGACCAGCCGCCCAAATCGCCCGCCACGCCGCCGCCGGTGTTGTTGGAAGCCACCAAGGTGGTGGTTCGCTACGGCGCCATTGAGGCCCTGCATGGCGTTACCATGAACGTGCGGCAGGGGCAGATCGTCTGCCTCATTGGCGCCAACGGGGCCGGCAAAACCACCTTTCTGCGCGCCATCAGCGGGCTGATTCCCACGGCGCGCGGCAGCATTGTTTATCATCCGACCCACGCGCGTGAAGAGCACGCTGCTGGCCCCGCGCGGGCCGCTGCGCTGCAGTCCACCCCCGCCCATCGGATTGTGGCGCTGGGCATTTCGCATGTGCCGGAGGGCCGCGGCATCTTCGGCAGCATGACTGTCCGCGAAAACCTGGACTTGGGCGCCTACCTGCGGCGCGACGCCGCCGCCATCAACGAAGATCGGCAGCGCGTTTTGGGGCTGTTCCCCCGCATCGCTGAACGGCTCAATCAGAGCGCCGGCACGCTGTCCGGTGGCGAACAACAGATGCTGGCCATTGGCCGGGCGCTCATGGCGCGCCCGCGCCTGCTGCTGCTGGATGAACCATCCCTGGGGTTGGCGCCGCTGCTGGTGGAACAAATCTTTTCTATTATTCAAACCATTCATCGGCAGGGCGCCACGGTGCTGCTGGTGGAACAAAACGCCCACCTGGCCTTGAACATCTCCGATTACGCCTACGTGCTGGAAACCGGACAAGTGGCGTTGCACGGCCCAGCGGCGGAAATTGCGGGCAATCCGCAAGTAAAAAAGGCCTATCTGGGCGGGTAAGCCAGCCCGTTGGGGCGTAGTAATGTGGCCCTGTCCGGCGGATGAACGCTTATGCCAACGCCGAAATGTAATGTGGATGCGGTCGCGTTGCCAACTGCCATTACCCATTTCTGCCGTATCCGCGTTCATCCGCGTCATCCGCGGTTCCACTGCCCGTGGTTGTGCTGCGGCGGCGGCTCCAATTAATAAACCGCTGATGACGCTGATCACGCGGATAGGGACGACGGGACGCCCAATTTCTTCGGCAAATTATTGCGTCATAACATTCCGCACCAAAATGGATACGGCGCCCGCTGTTTGTTTTTTGCCAACTGCCATTACCCATTTCTGCCGTATCCGCGTTCATCCGCGTCATCCGCGGTTCCCGCCATTGGGCCTTAGCCGCCCACGCCGGCCCACCGTGCCGAGACGGGCTCGCGGCGGCGCCACAAATCCGCGGCGTTGCGGGGCCGGCCCGTGCGCGAACGTGCCATCGCATCGGCGGATATGAGGCACACCGTGCCGCCGACGGGTGCGTGGATTTCATGCGCCCCGAAAAAAATTGCCACACCCCATCTTGCCTCTTCGCTTTGGCGCCAGTTGACGCGGCCTTGCCCGTGGCGTATCTATTGGAAGTGGAAACGGCGGATGGGTACGTAAGGTCAAAGGAACCCATGGCAGATATTTGCCTGTGCCTGCACGTCCACGAGCCGTTTGTCCTGCGACGCTACAGCGTCTTTGACAGCGAACCTGACTATTTTGATGCCGCCTTCGCCGCCCAAAGAATTGCCGCCATGGCCCGCACCTGTTACGGTCCGGTCAATTCCACCCTTCTGGATGTAATTCGCCGCACTCCCGGCGCCTTCCGCCTTTCTCTGAGCATCACTGGTCTGGCCCTGGAACTGCTCTCTGAATTCGCGCCCGAAATATTGCAGCAATTTCGCGACTTGGTCGCCCTTGCGGAAGTGGAAATCCTGGGCACAACCTATTATCACAGCTTCAGCAGTCTGTTCTCAGCGGATGAATTTACCGCCCAGGTGGCGATGCACCAGCGTATGATGCAGCGGATGTTCGGCCGCGAGCCGCGGACGTTCCGCCCCGCAGCCCTTCTGCCCGACGCCGTCGCGAGCGATGCGTTAATGCGGCTTGGTTTTACGACAGTTTTGGGGCATGCGCCTGTACGCGCGCCAGCCAGCGTCTCGGGACTCTATCGGGCGGCGGCGGGCTTATGCCTGCTAGCGCCCCGCCCGGATTTCCTTCGAGATGTTTTGTCATTCTCTGCGGAAACATCGGGGCAGAGCCAGGAGCCTCGGGAGTTGGTTCGGCGCCTGTTCGCCGCCGCGCCACCGCCCGCCGCGGTTCTTAATTTATTTATGAATTATGAAATGCTGTCTGACGGGGCAGGCGACGCCGCGCTCCTGCCGATGCTTGAGGCGTTGCCACAGGCGGCCACGGAAGCGGGGATTGGCTTTAAGCACCCCGCCGAGCTGACGACGAACCACGACGCTGTCGCCGTGGCCATGCCGCGCCCCACATTTAGCCCCGAAACCGACGGCGCCGACGGGGCCGACCACAGCGAACTGCCGCCAGATTTCTTCGGCAACGCCATGCAAGTGGACGCCGCCGCGCGTCTTTACGCGGCGCGCGACGCCATTGCAAAAAAAGGGGATGGCCTGGCGTTGGAAAACTGGCGCCGCCTGACCAGCGCCGACCACCTGTTCTACATGGCCACGCCGCAGTCGCCGCCAGGCGCCGCGGGCCGGGCCGTAAGCCCCTTTGATTCCCCCTACGACGCCTACATTTATTTTATGAATATATTGGACAACCTCGAAGCCCGCGCCCAGGGCCGCCGGCCGGCGGGAGGATAGCTGACATCGCGCTGACGCGCACAAAAACAAAAAAATTCCAGCGTC
>JAJZCU010000163.1 GCA_021828935.1 Planctomycetota bacterium
GCGTTTTATTGGCCTGACCGATCAGCAGTGCGTTGACTTGGTCGGTGCCGGCCAGGCAGAGGTCGACGATTCGGCGGTTCTTTCACTTTACGCGGTTTTCGAAGCGACCTTGCGAGAGCACATCGGGCAGCAGGCGCACCATCTGCACCTTGCCCAGCAACCTACGCCCGCGTTCGGAGTCGCGCTGGCAGACTCATTTTCGGAATACTGCGATCGAAATCGGATGGATGCGCTCGCCGGACTGTTCGCCTCTGCCGTTCGACCGGTCGTTCTTGCTCAGGTTGGTAACATTCGCACGTATCGACATTGGCTGGCACACGGACGCCGCTGGGACCAGCCACCCACCGTCACGCCGGCATTTGCATACCAGACTCTCACCGCGTTTTTGCAGGCAGCCGGACTGCTATAAAACCGCCGCCTCGGATCACGGCGAGATGGTTCTCTGCGTCATTTTGATTGCGTCACGCTTCGGTTCCGCCGTTAATCGTGAATCGGGGTCAGGCAGGAATGATGGAGGTCGGCGGCGGACTTGTGCCACTGGTCGCGCAGAGGCCGTTTTACCGTATCATGCAATGCACCGTTCCGCATCGCCCAGAGCCCGCAAATGATCGACCTTGTGGAAAAAAATCGGAATCAGATCGCCGGGTTGTGCCGCAAGTATGGCGTGCGGAAGTTGGAACTGTTCGGCTCGGCCGCACAAGGCGAATTTGACGTTGCGAAAAGCGACATCGACTTTTTCTACGAGTTCGACTCCAACCCCAATGGCCTGGCTGATCGCTACTTCGGCCTGGGCGAAGAGTTGCAGCAGATTTTGGGATGTGCCGTGGACCTGGTTAGCGCTGCGGACGCGCACAATCCATTTTTCCTGCGGGTCGCAAATCGGCAGCAGGCGAGCGTGTATGCCACCTGAGTCCGGCGTTTTTACCGCCCGCCGGAGCGTCGGTTCCCCGGGCCGTTGAACGTGTAGTGGAACCAGTCAACATCCACATGACCGGCGGCCCGGCGGTTATTGTAGCAGAAAATGCCGATGCGGTCGCCGCGATAATTGCCCCAGGTCAGCGTATACATGCCGCCGAGGGGTCTGAAACGCCGGCCGGTGAGGCTGTAGAAATAGTGGCTGTGGGCATGCTGACCCCAGATGGAGCGCAGGTAGATGATGGTGGAATGGATCAACGGGCCGCGGGTGATTTTTCCATTATTATTAAAAATAAGCCGCGTATGCCCGCGGGTTTTATGCAGGCCCAGGGTGCTGTAGGTATGCCCGAAATGGCACAGGCCGGCCTGTTGGCCGTTGGCCATGCCGCTGATGTCCATCTTCATGGTGACGCGGCAATCTTGGGCGTCCATGCTGGGCTGGGTCAGCGTGTTGCCGGCCTTCCACAAGTTGCCTTTTTGCAGCGGGCGAAAGGCGTGGAGTCGCAGCCAGCCGGGGCGCTGGGTTAAGGACCACTTGCGGTTTCGCGGCTGATAGTTCCACTGCCACTGCAGGGCCAGGGTATTCTTGTTAAAATTATCGGTGGTCGGCGGCGTGATGATCGGAAAACCGTTGATCGGTTTCTTGTATTCCCACACCATGTTGCCAATGCCATCGCGGCCCACGCGCCCGATGATCGGCCAGCCTTTTATCCAAGTTATGGGTAGCAGGCAGTCTTCCCGGCCGGCCCAGTTGCCCGCACCCTGCTGGGTAAAGAACCACCAACTGCCATCGGGGATCTGCACAATTCCGCCCTGATTGGGCGCAAAGTCAACGCGCGGGTTGACGTGGTTCAATTGCCGCGTCTGCCACGGGCCGGTGAGGCGGCGCGAGCGTTGGGCCATCACCACGCGCTGCCCGGTGCTCATATCGCTGTAAATATGATAAAACCAGCCATGAATTTGATAGAGTTTATTGGCTTCACTGCCGGGGGATTGGTGAATCACTTTGTCAAACCCTTTTTCCAGATGTTCCCCATTGGGCGTGAGCTTAAACAAGTGAATTCTGTAATGCTGCGCGAAGGATGTGCCGACCAAATATCCCTGCTCTCCATGGCCGTCGTGCTTGGGCGTCCAAATGGGGCAGCAGTCGTCCCAGCCGGGCCCTTTAAGCACTCGATGCAACGGCGCCCAAGGGCCCGAGGCGCGCCGCGCGGTGGTCATAAAATACCCTTCATTGGGCGTGCCGAAATAAATCCAGAATTTATGGTCATGGTAGCGGATGGCCCCGGCCCAGATGCCGCGGCCGTAGCGGTTCATGTGCTTCCAGTTTAGTTGTTTGGTAATTTCATTGAGATTGCTTACGGCATGGCCGACAATGGTCCAGTTCACCAAATCCCTGGACCGCAAAATGGTTTCGCCGGGCGAGAATTGAAAGGTGGAGGAAATGGCGTAATAGGTGTGGCCAACGCGAATGGCGTCAATGTCACTGTAATCCGCGGGCAGTACGGGGTTGATGTACGTTCCGTTGCCCTGGTCGCCCCATGTGCCAAGATCGCCGACGTTGGCCCGGGCCATGCCGGAAGGGGCGACGGTCAAAATCAGCGCGAAGATGCCAATGGTTGCTTTGGCGTTCACAATAAATCCTTTCTGCTGGGCGCCGGCACATTTGTCGCGGCGGGGCGATGAAATTCGTTGCGCCCGCCCCCGGCAAGCCAGGGCTATATGCATTTTTTGTGGCATGTGGGTATCATAGTCGCTTCGCCCGCTTGTTCCGGCCGCCATCAGGGCGCCGAAGCGGGCGGAAATTATTAGCAAGCAGGCGCCGAGCCTGAATCCCATGTCTTCCCGGGTAAATCAGCAAAGGCTGGCCATTGAGGCCGCGCGGTTGATGGTCGAACGCATTGAAACGGAATATCTGCACGCCAAAGAGCGGGCCATCTTGGTGCTGGGCCTGCCGTACAACACGCCATATCCGACCAACCGGCAAATTAAGGATTGCATGGCGCGGTTCACGCGGGGGCAGATGGGCCCGGAGGCCATGCAGGGCCGCGTGCGGCAAATGCGTGAATTGGCGGAAGAACTCATGACCATTCTGGGGGAATTCGACCCGCACCTGATCGGTTCGACGCTCAGCGGGCAGATTCGCGCATCATCCGATATTGATCTGCATGTCTACTGCCACAATTTCGCCGAAGCGCAGGAACGCTTGCGGGCCTTTGGTTACAGCGACGTGGAAGCGGAATTTGTTGAGAATCAAAAAGGGTGCTTCGTGCATCTGCGCTGGCTGGAGGACGATTTTCCCGTGGAAATCACCGTTCACGATTGGGCCCAGCGGCATGAAGTAATGGTGTCTTCCGTGACGGGAAAGCCCATGAAACGCGCCGATCTGGAGGCCCTGCGTAAATTGCTGGCGCGCAAAGCAGGCTGACGGACATTGCGGCCGGCGCAACGCGGCGTCGCCCGCATGCACGGGCGACGCCGGTTGGCTTTTCAAATCCGCGTTCGCGCTTCACGCATTATGCGCCGCGCATCGGTATTGTTAATCACCGGGAAACGTCGGCAGCGGGTTGACCGTGTTCCAACCGTTGTACCAGGGACGATTCCACAGCTCGCGAAGATTGTTCAGGTGCTCGGCGTGGCCGTCGAAATAGGCCAGGTTTTCGCTGCCCAAGTGGCGGGCGATCAGGATTCTTCCCATGTGCGGCGGGCCATAACTCATGTAGCCGGTTTGCAGGTTAACAGGGTTGGGAACTGGGTCCAAGGGCGTGGGCCACGCATCAGGCCAGATGCCTTCGGCAATCAGCGGAACTTCCAGCCCGCCGGGAACCTGTGAGGGGTTGTTCCAGAACATATTCGCGGAGTTCGTTCCGCCCGGCGCCCACTGAAACGCGGTGGAAGGGTTGCCGGTGTTGTAGAACCAGCCATTTAATACGTAACTGCCGTAGGACGTTGTTTGTGTGCCTGGACTATTGTAGAACCACGCGGTCGTCGCCGTGCCCAACTGCGAACCCTGATTGACCATGCCGGCGACGGAAGTGTAACCCGCGGACGGGCAAATCATGCATTTGGCTTGTATAGACATGTAAGGTTGAGCGGCGGTTCCAAAATTTACCTTTTCGGCGGCCAGATATTTCTCCAGTGGCGAGATCCATAAAGCCTGGTGTGGCACGGTAAGCGTATCCGGGAAGAACTGCTGGTCGTTGGCTTCCAGGTATTCCTGCATGGCAAAGGCAATCTGCCGTTCATTGGAAAGGCAGGCGGTGGAAACCGCATCCTGTTTGGCGCGGGCCAGCGCCGGCAATAGCAGGGCGATGAGCACCGCGATAATTGCAATGACCACCAGGAGTTCGATGAGCGTGAACCCGCCGCGTTTCCGACCGGGCCGTGACTTGGACTTCCATTGCATGGCAATACCCCTAAAAGGTTATGAGAGATGCTCAGCGGCTGCGCACAACGCAACAGAAGCCGCGACAACAACAACTCCGAAACTACTGCTAACAGCGGCCCGCCGAAGGGTGAAAGGGCCGCAGGGCATCACGAAAAATGGTCGTTTGGATGCCTTGATGTTGATAGTGTAGTACATCAACAGCGCAAGAGCAAGAGAAATTTGTCACTGATTATTGCAAATTTGTAACACGCGACTGGGGCGTTTAATTCATGTTTGGGGGGCATGTTTTGTGGCATGGCTGCAATCGCGGGCAAAGCGCCACACGGCATGGGCCGAACCGATTCACCAAGCAAAAAAGAAGGGGGGATCATCTGCGGCCGCCGCCAAGACGATTATTCCGTTGCCACCGTTGGCTTGGCCCGCACGCGAACGCCCAGGACGTAAGACAGCAACAGCCCCGCGCAGCCCAGCATTAACAGCAATGCGCGGGTATGGCGACTGGCGGCAGCGGCCATCCACCACGGCATGGGCGCCACGGCAACGGGACGCACGGGTTTAAGCGCCTGGGCAATCAACCCCTGCACGGTACGGTCACGCGGCGCCGCGCCTAGCGGAAGAACTTCTTGATCAGCGTTTTCAATATTGAGTTGCCGGCTGGCGAGGCGCTCCATGAGCAGGGGGCTGGTGACAGCTGCATGTACAAAACGTTTTTGTATCGCGATTTTTTCGTCCAACAGCGCCACCGTGGCCTGCATGTTGTTCCGTTGACGTTCCGCGGTTTTCACTTGTCGCACCGCCGGCGCCAGGATCACCGTGGCCAGGACCGCCATTGAGGCCACGAGGATGGCCCAACTGACCACGCCCACGCTGAACACGAAGGGAACCCAAACGAATGTCAACGCTTTGCGGCCCGCGGCCATCATGCACCTCGACGGTCCATCCGTGGATGGCCGAGTGAACAACTGAAACTTGGCGGCGCCACGACCGTCCGCGCCGGCCTTTATGCGCCAGCCCGCCGGTGACAAGGTCGCAGCGGCTTAACCTTCTACTTACGGCTTGTTCCAAAAGGCGGCGCCGAAAACGGCCTGTTCGCCCAATTCTTCTTCAATCCGCAGAAGCTGGTTGTACTTGGCCACGCGGTCGGACCGCGCTGGGGCGCCAGTTTTAATCTGCCCGCAGTTGGTGGCCACGGCGATGTCGGCAATGGTGGCGTCTTCCGTTTCTCCGCTGCGGTGACTGAGCACCGCGCTGTAGCCGTTTCGCATGGCCAGTTGCACCGCTTCAAACGTTTCCGTCAGGGTGCCAATCTGGTTGACCTTCACCAGAATGCTGTTGGCCGTGCGGGTGGCGATGCCCTTTTTCAGAAACTGGGTATTGGTAACGAATATATCATCGCCTACCAATTGCAGTTTATTTCCGAGTGTATCGGTTAATTTCTTCCAGCCTTCCCAATCATTTTCAGCCAAACCGTCTTCCAGCGAACTCTGGG
>JAJZCU010000164.1 GCA_021828935.1 Planctomycetota bacterium
ATTGCGGTCCTGGGTGAAAAGCCCATATCCAATGATGTTAATAAAGCCCGGGAAATGGTGGCGCTGGCGGCCGAGAAGAAAATTCCCTACGGCATCAACTTGAACCACCGCTTCACGCCCGCCGCCCGCCGGGCCAAACAATGGCTGGACGAGGGGCGCCTGGGCGAGTTGAATATTATTAACATGACCATGTGGATTAACAACCCCAATGAATCGTCGGAACATTTCCACATGCGGGCCCTGCATCCGCATTCCATTGACGTGATGCGTTATTTCTGCGGAGACGTGGCCAAAGTACAGGCGTTCTTTAAGCGCGGGCCGGGCCGGAAAGGGTGGTCCAACGTGCAAATGAATATGCTGTTTGAAAATGGCGTGGTCGGGCATTTAACCGGCAGCTATGATGCCGGCGGCAGCTACGGACTTGAGACGTGCGACATTGTCGGTTCCGAAGGGCGGGCGGTCATTGAAGAGGCCTGCGAGCGCCTGCATTTTTATCCGCGGCGCAGCCGCCAGACGGAACGCTTCGATTATGTGGGTGGCATGATGGGTTTCGGCGAAACGTTTCAGGAACGCATCAACGCCTGGGTGGATGATCTTGTGAAGAAAACGCCGCCGGAGAAAGTTGACGGAAAGGCCCAGGACGCTTTGCAGGCGCAACTGATCATTGAAGCGGCGATTCGTTCGTGGGAAAATGGGACCGTGGAAACGCCGTAGCGTCAGTGGCTCCAAACAGACAGACAGAACATGAAGGATATTTTATGAATTTGGGTTTTAATTCGGTGCTTTTTGGCGGGTTCGACATGGAAACCGCCTTCCGCTGGGGCGCGGCGTGCGGATATGACGGCATCGAAATTTCCGCCATTGACGGCATGAGCGAACATCTGGTGCTGGACCGGTGGCGTGAAATTGCCCCGCGCATCAAGGACTTGGCCAAGCAGTTCAAATTGCAATTGCTGGCGATGGAGCAGCCGTCGCAGGACCCGGGGCGCATGGAACAGGCATTTCAGGCGGCGGTGGAGGCGGGCATCCCGATTATTAACTGCGGCCCGCTGAAAGGGCAGGACGATGCGGGCCTGCAGGCGTGCATTGATTCGTTGGGCGCTTTGGCGCGGCGGGCGGAACATTATGGCGTGACGCTGTGCGTGAAGGCCCATGTGGGCGCCGCAATTTATAATACGCCCACGAGCCTGCGCGCACTGGAGGCGATTGCTTCGCCGGCGTTCGGCTTGGACATGGACCCCAGCCATATTTACCGCGCCAATGAAAATCCGGTGGAAGCGTTGGGCGCTGTGGTGAAAAGGATTCGCCATGTGCATATCCGCGATTGCAAAGGGCGCCAGCAGAACCCTGGCACGCCGGAGATGCAGGCAAACGGCCGGGGCGAAATTGATCTGCTGGGATATATCCGCGTGCTGCACGAAGCGGGCTACAAGGGGCCGGTGGACTTGGAAATTATCGGCGCCAAGGCGTATGACCTGCCGCAGTGCGTGGCCATTGCGGCCGAGGCCCGGGGCCACATGCAGGCCTGTTTGCAGGCCTGCGGGGAGCGGTAGGTTCGCACCGGGCTGGCGCCAGATTCGCACAACCGGGTTCAACGGCGTTTGACTTGTTTCGTTTTTGACCACGTAATTCGGGAATGTTTGATGGCCGCCACAGTCCGCAGGAAACCAAATATACTATTAATCGCCATCGATTCGCTGCTGGCGGACCACATGAGCCTCTACGGCTATGGCCGGCTGACCACGCCGCACATCGACCGTTTCGCCGGACAAGGGACGGTTTTCGAACGGACCTATTCGGCGCACATTCCCACCACGCCCGCTTACAGCAGCATGCTCACCGGGCGCGACGTTTTCGGCACTACCATCGTCGCCCTGCGGCATCAGGGTGGGCTTCCGGAAACCGTGCGCACTCTGCCGGAAATTCTTAAGAATGAAGGGTACAACACCACCTGCGTGGGCTTCGGCTGGAACGCGGCTTCGCGTGGTTTTGATAAATATCTTGAGTACCAGGGCTGGGGCAGTTGGGATGCGGGCCGCAGCCCCAAGGCCCAGTTGCTCAATGAAGTGGCGCAGCCGGAAATCGACCGCCTGGCCGCTGAAAACAAGCCGTTTTTCATGCTGTTGCGGCACATGGACCCGCATTCGCCGTATCTGCCGCCCGAACCTTTTGACCGCATTTTTTACCACGGAAATGAGCTTGATCCGGCCAATAAAAGCATGGAACAGGTGATGGCGTTTAAGCCGTTCTGCGATTATTTCCGCAGTTGGATGCCGCCGGGAATTTCAGACAAAAATTATGTGATTGCCCAGTACGATGGCGCTATTGCGTATATGGACTCATGCATCCAACGGATTTTTACCCAGCTTGGAGCCTTGGGAATTCTTGACAACACTATTGTGGTGATCAATGGCGACCACGGAGAAACGCTCTACGACCATGAATGCTGGTTTGACCATCATGGGCTTTATGACGTCACCTTGCATGTGCCGCTGATCATTCGCTATCCGGCGAAAATTCCCGCCGGGCGACGCCTGGGCGGCTACAACCGGCACCAAGATATTGTGCCGACGGTGCTGGACTTGGCGGATATAAAGCCGCGGCAAAAGTTTGACGGGCAATCATTGCTGGCGCTGGTAAACGGGCAACAGAGCAGTTTTGACAGCGAATTTTATATCACAGAATGTACGTGGATGCGCAAGCATGGCTGGCGGACACCGGAATGGAAGTTAATTGTGGCGCTGGAGCCGGACTTTCATTTTAAGCCCCCGGTTGAACTGTACAACCTGGTGCGCGACCCGGGCGAATTAAAGAATGTCGCCGCCGAACACCCGGATGTGGCGGCCATGCTGACCAAGCGGATGCACGAATGGATCGCCCGGCGGGAAAGCGAAACGGGCAACAAGAATCCGATTTATACGCCCGGCGTCTGGCACGGGCACCAGGCGATTACTGGCCCGTTTGAGTCAGCGCAACAGGCATATGACACGCTGCATATCGGCGACCCGACGACCGCGGCGCGGCTGCAGGCGAATAACAAATATGCCGACCGGGGCGAACACCAGCCCGATGAAACGCGGCTGATCACGGTCATCGGTCGGGGGCACGGCGGCACGCGGGCCATGTCGCACACATTAAGCCAGAGCGGCGTGTACATGGGCAACACGTTAAACATTTCCGGCGATTTGCTGCCGCCGGAAGATTTGTACGAGGCCTGCCGCATCATGGCCGGGCACGTGAAATATCTGGGCAAGATGCGCTGGGATTTCTCGGCGTTGCACGCCATGCCCATTGATCCTGAATTCGAAAAGCTGGTAAAGCGATATTTGACGTCGGTGCTGGAAAGCCCGGCCAAGACCAAGGGCTGGAAATTGCCCGAAACAACGCTGATATTCCCATGGATTGTTCGCATGTTCCCGGACGCCTATTACATTCATTGGCTGCGCGATCCGCGGGACAGCATCATGGGGGGACATCGAACCGACGACCTGGCGGATTTTGGCGTGGATTATGAAAAAACCGCGGACGTGCGCCGCCGCCGGGCCATTAGTTGGAAATACCAGGCGGCCATTGTGGCGGCCACGCCCAAACCCAAAAGATTTTTCGTTGTGAAATTTGAGGACTTCGTTCAACAGCAGGAACCAACGTTGCAAGCGGTTTCGGATTTTTTGGGAATTCCTCTGGTGAAGATAAAAACCGACGCCAGCGCTGTGGGCCGTTACAAGATGGACCAGGAACAGCACGACTTTGATTTTCTCAATGCTGAGATGCAAAGCGCCGGCTATGGCGACCAGCGCCAAGAACAGGCGGCCCAAAAGCCATCGCCGCGGAAAAAGCCGAAGGCCGCCTTGGCCAAGCCGCCGACGAAAAAAGCTCCACCGAGCGTGGCCGCGGCCGGCGTGCGGCGAAGGAAATAGTGACCACGGAAGCGATGGGGACGGTATTTGTTTGGCACTTAAGGGTCGCCGAACTGTCAACTGTCGCAAGACAGGGAGATGTGGCATTACCCCGCTTTGGATATTGGATGATTACGCGCCATTACCGGGACGGGTGTGCCGTCGCCTCCCTTGGAGGCCTGACAATAGCCAGGGATGAAATCCCTGGTCGCCCGAGCCGTATAAATTGATAGTCCCCTTGGGGACGGATGAATGTTGATGCGTTATTGTTCGCGGATTTCGGGAACCGCGCTTCAGGCGCGCCTGCGTTCCAAGGGTTCACCCATGGCTAATTTCCGACGCCCAGAGGCCCACGGGGCACAGGCTGGCGTGGGTCTCTTGCACATTGCATCCGGCCCAGGGTCTTAGACGTCGCGCACGCCGTTGAGGCGTTCATTCGTCCCTGCGGGACTTGGAATATCCTCGCGCCTTGCTCCAGGGGTTTCACCCCTGGCTATTTTCAGACGCCCGAAGGGCTACGGGGCGGAGGAAGTATGGACGGTATGGGTTGCCTGCCGAAATGACTGCGGCAGTTGTTTATTCGGAGACCTTAGGTCCGCTTTTCGCTTGCAAGTGGCTACAATTGCCGCATGGAAAGAACTTCCCGCAAGGGTCAGAGCATTCAATTTACCGGCGACTTGCCCGCACACGACCGGTCCAGAACGAATGGTGGGTCTCCGGCGCGCGGCGGTACGCCAGCATCCGCCACGGCGGAGCCACCACCGCCGCCCAAATCCCGCCACAGTCTGCGCCGCTTTCTGGCCTATGTGCGGCCGTATACGGTCTGGATCGTCATCGCCGCCCTCTGCGGCATGAGCAAGGTCATTCTGCCGTCCACCATGGCGCTGGCGTTACGTTTCTTAACAGACCGGCTGGTGGCCGGCGCCGCGGGGAAAACCGCGGCCACCGGCGCCCATACCGACATTATCTCCCGCGGCATAGAGGCGTATATCGCCTGGATGGGCCATCTTCTGCCGGGCAGTTGGCGCGCCGGCACGCCGTGGGGCATGTTTAACATTCTGATGATCACATTGGTGTTCGTCTACGTGTTCTGGGGCGTCACCTTCTTTTTCCGCAGCTATCTTTCGCAAATGGTGGGGCATCGGGTTATTTTGGACCTGCGGACTGATTTATACCAACATATCACACGATTGGGTCATTCATTTTTCCAGTCGCGCCAGTCCGGCGGCATTGTGTCGCGGCTGATGGCGGACATTGCGCTGGCGCAAAATTTTGTCGGCAACGCCATGACCAACATTTGGATGGACCTGGCGTCATGCGTATTTTATATTTATGTATTATTTGCAATGGACGCCAGGCTGGCCGCGGCTTCTCTAATGGTGTTTCCATTCTATATTTTAAGCATGCGCACGCTGGGGGATAAGTCCAAAAAAACCAGCCGCGCGGTGCAGGCGGCGCTGGAACAATTTTCCGGCGATGTGCAGGAGCGTATGGCGGGCATACAGGTGGTAAAGAGCTTCGCCGCGGAACGGCGCGAGGCCAAAAGCTTTTTCGTTTCCGCGCGCAAGCTGTTTAATTTGACGATGCACAACGTGCGGATTTCCACGCTGGCCAACGCCCTGGTGCAGTGGCTTACGCAGATGGCCACGCTGGGCATCATTTGGTACGGGGGTTATCAACTCATGCATGGGTACACCACGGTGGGCACGGTGGTGGCGTTTATTCTGCTGTTGCGGGAATTGTATTTCCCCGTGAACCGCATCAGTGAAATGAACACGATTTTGCACAATTCATTGGCAGCCATTGACCGTGTGTTTGAAGTGTTTGACATGCAAAGCGATGTGCATGAACAGCCGAACGCGCGGCGCCTGCCGCGCATCAGCGGACGCATACG
>JAJZCU010000165.1 GCA_021828935.1 Planctomycetota bacterium
TGGCTCTTCTCGCGCCAGCGCTACTGGGGCGAGCCGTTTCCCCTGGTGCATCTGGAAGATGGCACAACCGTGCCGCTGGCGCCCGACCAATTGCCGCTGCAATTGCCGGAACTGGAAGATTTCCGCCCCACCGGCACCATTGAACCACCGCTGTCAAAAGCCGCCGCGTGGAAAAACATTGCGGTAAAAATTGATAACACGCCGGGCGGCCCGTTGGCTCGCGCGGTGGACCCGGCCACGCCCGGCAGCGTGCCGGCACGGCGCGAACTTAACACCATGCCGCAATGGGCTGGTTCTTGCTGGTATTATTTGAGATATCTTGACCCACACAACACCGAAAGCTTTTGCGGCGCCGAGGCCCAGCAATTCTGGATGAACCCCGCCGGAATTGATCTGTATGTGGGCGGCGTGGAACATGCCGTGCTGCATCTTTTGTATTCGCGCTTCTGGCACAAGGTCTTGTTTGACCGCGGCTTCGTGACAACGCCCGAACCATTTGGGCGGCTGGTCAACCAGGGACTTATCCTGGGCGAAGCGGAATACACGGCGTTTCGTGATGAAGTGGGGAATCTGGTTTCCGCCGCCGAAGCCGATCCCAATTTTTCCACGCGTCCGGGGCCCGATGGTCGGCCGGTGATTATTTCACAACGCTCACGCGGGCCGGGCGCTGTCGCGCGCGCCTCGGCTGTGTTGATCGGCGAAGCCCGCAAGGCCGATGAAGTGGTGAAGGTCGGCGACAGCTTCGTGCTCAAGGCCCAGCCGGACATTCGCGTGGATGCCCGGTCTTTTAAGATGAGCAAGTCCCGCGGTAATGTTATTAACCCTGACGACATCGTGCGCGAATATGGCGCCGATTCGCTGCGGTTGTTTGAAATGTTCATGGGTCCGTTGGAACAGGTAAAGCCCTGGAGCACCGCCGGGGTAGAAGGCGTATACCGCTTTCTGCAGCGGGTTTGGCGCAACGTCATTGAGAACGACCGCGATGACATACCCGTGCCGGCAAACGTTGTGCGCGTTGGCGTGGGGGATCAAATGCTGTTGGGAAAACAAGCGCTGCCGGAAGATCAGGCCGCCATTGCCCGGCGTGATGCCCAAACCATTCTGCGGCCAACGCATCGCTTAATTCGGAAAGTGACCGAGGATATTGAACGTCTCAGCTTTAATACCGCCATCAGCGCCATGATGGAATTTAACAACGCCCTGGGTCGCCTGACATACATTTCGCAAGAGGCCGCCAATGCCCTGGTGCGCGTACTGGAACCGTTCGCCCCGCACGCGGCGGAGGAAATGTTTTTTCGCTTGAATCCCACAGCCGAAATTATTTCGATCTCGCAATCGCCCTGGCCAGATTTTGATCCCGCACTGTGCGTTGACCCAAGCATTGACATTCCAGTACAAATTAACGGCAAGCTGGCCGGCCGCGTGAACATACCCAGCGACGCCGCGGAGGCCGCGGTATTGCAAAGCGTGTTGGCCGACGCCGCCGTGCAGGCGAAGCTGGCCGGCCGCCCGTTGCGCAAAACCGTGTATGTGCCCGGCCGCATGGTAAACTTGGTGGCGTGAGCATTGATCGTCAATACTTGATGATCAATCCTTGAAGCCGATGTTGCGCTGGTCTTCTTTTTACCGCGAGCCGCATCAATGACACATTGCCTGGGCCGGGGGAACGTTGGGGCAGGGCAACTGCGTCCATTGAAGCGCCCCGCACCGCCATCGCACGTTGGCCAGTTAATAAAACGCTGCGACGGTCAGTGCGCTGGGATGGCCCAAGCGCTGCGAACTTGCAACGGCATGGCCACAGCGCGGATTGCATGGACACCCGCCGCCGATACAATGCCGGGAATGAGTCTTTGCAACAGCTACGCGGCGGGAGAATTTCCGTGACCCTGGCACTATTCACGGCGGACACGTCGGCCTCGGTTAAAGTTGCGGCGCACCTGGCGTGCGCCGACAACCTGGATTTCATGCGCGGCCTTCCAACTGGCGGCATGAAACTCATCGTGACTTCCCCGCCATACAATATTGGGAAAACCTACGAACGTCGAAGTTCCCTGGACGCGTATCTGCGGCAGCAGGAGGTTGTCATTAACGCGTGCGTGGGGCTTCTGCACGAACGCGGATCAATTTGTTGGCAAGTGGGTAACCACATCGCCAGAAACGGCGAGGTCGTCCCGCTGGATATTTTGCTTTATCCAATTTTTAAGCAGGCCGGCCTGATTTTGCGCAACCGCATAGTTTGGCATTTTGAACACGGCCTGCATTGTGAAAAGCGCTTCTCCGGGCGGTATGAAACAATTCTCTGGTTCACGCGCGGAGAATCTTATGATTTTTATCTGGACGCTGTGCGCGTGCCGTCGAAATACCCCGGGAAGAAACACTTCAAGGGCCCCAAGGCCGGGCAGTTGTCGGGCAATCCCCTGGGTAAAAATCCTGGTGACATGTGGGTGATTCCCAACGTTAAAGCCAACCATGTTGAAAAGACCGAGCACCCGTGTCAGTTTCCGGTGGAGTTGGTCGAGCGCCTGGTGCTGGCCCTCACGGCGCCGGGCGACGCGGTTTTCGACCCCTACATGGGCGTTGGCTCAACGGCCATCGCCGCGGTCAAGCACGGCCGGGTTGCATATGGCTGCGACATTGTGCCGCGCTATGTGGAGATAGCGCGCGACCGCATCGCGCAATACGAAGCGGGCATTTTGCGCACCCGCCCGATGGACCGGGCCGTGTACGATCCGCGGCTACCGTACGGCGGACATTGATGACGCTTGACCACATTTACTCGCATCTCAACGGGCATGAGCACCTATTGGTGCATCAGCCAGAACTCTGGCGGGAAATCACGGCCGTTATCGCCGCCGTTGATGCCGGCAAATGCCTGACAAAAACATCCAAGGAAAAGACAAAGGCGGGCCGGGTGTTATATAGTCAGATAGATTTGAACCGCGCGTTCCGGCAGCGACTTGAGGCCCTCAAGTGGAAGCAATCGCGCACGGATTATTGGGTCACAGCCGATCACCAGTTAATACGGAAAACCCTCAATTTGCCGCCAGCGGAACAGAAACAGGAAATTGTAGCGGCCGGCGAAGTCGCGCTGGCATCCTACAATCAGACTGATTTTCTAAAGCATCGCGTTGCGGTCGAGGTGCAGTTCGGCAAGTACGCATTCGTTGCGTTCGACATGTTCGTAAAACATATGGCCTTCTTCGTGGGCGACAAGATTGATGTGGGCGTCGAAATTCTCCCCATGAAAAGCCTGCAGGTCAAGATGTCGTCCGGGGTTCCCTGCTTCGAGCGGAGTCTCTATGACCTCTTGCGCCAAGGGCGCAGCACGCCGGCCGTGCCGATGGTGGTTGTGGGCATCTGTCCCTGACCGACGGTTGTGCCGGGCCCAGGTAGCGGGGCGATTGCATCCTATCAAGCCGCAGGCCGCGGTGCGTGAAGGGCTGGGGGCGCGGCCGCATACCGAAATGATTATTAAACCGTCCATCTGCCAGTCGCGGAAAAAGTCCAGCGCCACGATTAGCCGGCGCCGCCGAGGCGCACCAGCGCGGACCAGGCTGGCAATTCTGTTAGCCGTTCGTCGGCACAAAGGGCCATCAGAGCCCGGCGCGCCAGCCCTGGGCCGCGCCATGCTTACCGACTCAAAAATGTGCCGCAAGGCGCCGTGCGCGGTATAACAGCGATGGATGCATGAATGCCATGATTCATGCCCCGGTAACGATGCTCATTGATCGATGTTGATTGATGATCGAGGATCGTCGTTGGTTGATCGCTGTTCGTTGGAGTCCTATGCGGCGTTGGTACTGGAAAACCATCAGCGGTGAGTCCAGCGGGTTAATGCCCGCGTTGCTCCGGGGCATTTTGCGCGCGGCTTCCCTGCCGTATTCCACCGTGGTGGCCCTGCGAAACCGCGCGTTCGACCGCGCCTGGAAACGTCCCGTGCGCCTTGGCGTGCCGGTGGTTTCCATCGGCAACATCACCACCGGCGGCACCGGAAAAACCCCCACCGTCATTATGGTTGTTAAACAACTTCAGGCCCTGGGCAACCGCCCCGCCGTGCTCACCCGCGGATACGGCGCCAAATCCGGAAAAACTCCCGACGAAGTGCTGGTGATGCAACGTGAATGTCCCGGCCTGCCAATTATTGTCAACCCCGACCGCGTCGCCGGCGGGCGTGCGGCCATCAACGATCATCATGCCGACGTGCTGGTGCTCGATGACGGCTTTCAGCACCGGCGCCTGGCGCGGGATTTAAACGTGGTGCTGGTGGACGCCACCATGCCCATGGGCATCCCCGGTTTGCTGCCCCGCGGCACCTGGCGCGAACCGCCCCATCATCTGGCCCGGGCTGACGCCATCATGCTTACCCGCTGCGAACAAGTCACCGAGGAACTGGCCGACTTAGCCGCCGGGCTTTTGTCCCAGTGGGTCACGCCCCGGCACATTTTCCAACAATCCACCCGCGTGGTGGGGTTGTTCGATTCCGCCGGTATGCCGGTTGAACCCAGCGGCCAGCGCGTGGTGGTCTTCGCTGGCATTGGCAATCCGGAGGGCTTTCTGCGCACGGTGCGCGGCATGAACCTGAACGTTTCCGCCGCTTTTTGGTTCAAAGATCATTATCCATATGACAACGCCGCTGATTTTGCAAAACTTGAGGCCCTGCTGCGCCGCCGACCTGTGGACGCATTGGTGACCACGATGAAAGACTGGGTTAAAGTACAGCACCTGCCGCTGCCCGCGCCGGTTTGGAACGTGCAAATAGATTGTTTTATAAAAGGCGTGGGCGAAGGGCATTGGAAAACGCTGCTGGCGTCAAAAACCGCGGCGGTACTTGCCGACAGCAAACCGGCGGTGGCCAACGCCGTGGGCCCTGACTTGCGGACGGCGCAAAGTGCGCCCCAATGAAGGTCGGCGCGGCGCCGCATCGACAGATTTCGTTTTCGCGCTCGGATTTCCCAACTGCCGCCGTCGTGCTAATCTGTGCCCATCTGTGAAATCTGTGGATATCGTCGTCGGGCGCCCAGGAAATTAGCAAAACCCGGCGCCGCCCGTCCCATTTTTTGTTTACCTTCTGTGTGAAAACCATGCCCGACATCCCAACGGTCCTGTCGCCAGAAAATCCCGCCACCGGCGCGCCCGCCAGCCGACCGGATGAACTGCTGCGACTGGTTGAAAATCTGCCGAATCCCCGCATTCTGTTGATCGGCGACTGGATGCTTGATGAATATATTTATGGCCATGCCGACCGCCTTTCCCCCGAAGCCCCGGTGCCTGTGGTGAACGAAAAGCACCGCACGCGCGCGGCCGGCGGCGCGGGTAATGTGGCCGTTTTTCTGGCCCGGCTTGGCGCGGTGGTCAACGCCGTGGGTATTCGCGGCGCCGACGCCTCTGGCGCCGTGCTGGCTGAGCTGCTGGAATCCGCCGGCGTGAATACCGCCGGATTAATCACCCACCCCGGCCGCCCCACGTCCACCAAAACCCGCCTGGTGGGCCTGGCCCAGCACCGCCATCCGCAACAAATGCTGCGCCTTGATTATGAAGACGCTTCGCCCATTGGCCCGCCCGGCGCCGCCGCGCTGCTGGATTTTGTCCGGCAGCAAGTGGCCCAATGCGACCTGGTCTGCCTGGAAGATTACAACAAGGGCGTGCTGACCACTGAAATCTGTCAGGAAATTATCGCCATCGCCCGCCACGCCGGGCGCGAAGTGTTGGTCGATCCGGCCCTGATTGCGGATTATCAAAAATACCGGGGCGCCGCCGCCATTACCCCCAACCGCACCGAA
>JAJZCU010000166.1 GCA_021828935.1 Planctomycetota bacterium
CGGCATTGCGTTGCGACTTTATGCCGGGTTATTCCCAGCCGCGCTTGCGGGCTACGGTATCGGCCGGGGATCCGGCTTGTTATCATTTAAGACAACCAGCCATCGCGGCGCCCCACCCCCGGCGAGCCGGGGGCTATATGTTTGCGCCGCCATGCTTGGCGGCCCGCCGTTTGACAATCATTGCGCGCAGCGCCGTGGTATCCGCGTTTATCCGCGTCATCCGCGGTTCCGTCTTCGCCGCCGAATCTGTGGGATTCCGCAGGCGCCGTCTGGGCGAGACAGCAATGATCAGTGATCAGTGATCAAAAAGGGGGGCCTCCGCGCGCACCGTTATGTGGTATGAAATGTTCACGCCCTGATTAGCCGACGCGCGCCCGTCGCGGCCCCATGGGCGGGCGCGGGCGGCTAACAGGGTGGCCGCTGGCTTGAACGTCGCGGCGTCCGCGTCGTGGCCCGGGGCCGCCCGTGCCCGCCGGAAGACGGCGACCCGCCTGCTGCCCCGCTGGGGCTGGCCACTGCCGCCACTGGTGATTGGTCTCAATAGTATATACCCCGCGAGATGGCATTTCCCGTCACGGAAAATTCAAAAATTTCTGCCCGCGCGGCGAAATCGGCGTAAAACGCTTGTATTGGCATCAGGCGCCGCAAATTCGGGCCGCCAATGCGGCCAGACCGGCGGGCCCTCTACTGGAATCGAACGTATCGGCTCGCGCATCAAATCAACCTTCCGAAACCTCGGTGGCGCAAAATAACACTATAAAATTTGCCGGGACCCCATGCACTCTGCCAACGCCAACGTCATTGCCGCAATGGCCCAATTTTAACAGCCGGGGAACCTCGTACCACCCTGGGGCGACCGAACGGCAAAGGGATATGGGCCCAATAACGTTGGAGACGGCGGCAAAAATAGAACGCAAAAATAAAGCGCAAAAATAAACCAGGCTGGCGGCCGTGAGGAGCGCCAGCCTGGGGAGGGAGAGAGAGCATCGGGGGCGTTGGCCATAGGCTGCGAACGATGCTTACTATTTATCGTGCGCCAAGGCCCGCCAAAATTTTTTATCAACCGCTTCGATGGCGGTCCGACACGCTCGCGTCATTTCGGTTTCAACTCACTTTGGCTGTTTTCAAGCCGCGTGTTTTGAACCGTTCATTCATGACACATTAACTATCGTACCCGCTTTCCAGAAATCTTCAACCTTTATTTTCAATTTTTTTGATTTTATTTTTAGGCAATTACTGCGCTATACAACTTGCCGCCCAACCCCCGCCCTTCGCGGCGGCAACGCCTCTGAACGACGCCAAAATGGCCGCATCGCTACCAGCGCCCCTGCGGCCCGCGTTCCATTATAGACAAAAATAAACGGTTAGCGTTAGCCCTGCAGCAAAAAGTTTCTCTCCAGGCAGAGAGACCCCATTACCGCCGCCAATACTTATGCCTCCATTTTGCCCGATAAGAACGTCCGCACCTGGTCCATCGCCACCCGTTCCTGCTGAAGCGTGTCCCGATAACGCACCGTTACCGATTGATCTGTAAGGGTTTGCGTATCAATGGTAAAGCAGAATGGGGCACCCACCTCGTCCATGCGGGCGTAGCGTTTGCCGATGTTCTGTTTGATGTCCAGTTGCACATTCCACGTCTTGCGAAGGTCCGAATACAAATTGGTGGCGATTTCAGCCATGCCTTCCCGGTCTACCAACGGAAAAATGCCGGCCTTGATCGGCGCCATCCGCGGGTGAAACTTCATCACCACGCCGCTGGGACGGTCCGGATCATCCGTATACGCTTCGCACAACAGGGCCAGCGTGCCGCGGTCGGCGCCGGCGGATGGCTCAATGACGTGCGGAAAATAGCGTTCCTTGGCTTCCTGGTCGTTGTATTTGAGTTTGTCGCCTAGGCCGGAATGTTCGGCATGTTGGCGCAGGTCAAAATCGGTGCGGTGGGCCACGCCCTCAAGTTCGCCAAAGCCGGGGTCTGTGAATGGGAAGCGGTATTCAATGTCGCTGGTGCCCGCGCCATCGCGGGCGTAATGCGCCAGTTCGGTTTTGTCGTGCTCGCGCAGTTGCAGATGTTCACTGGTCAGACCGATGGCCTGCCACCAGGCGAAGCGGGTTTCCCGCCAGAATTTGTACCACTGCTGGGCTTCCCTCGGGTGAATAAAAAATTCGATTTCCATTTGCTCAAATTCACGTGACCGGAACGTAAAATTTCGCGGCGTAACCTCGTTGCGGAACGCCTTGCCGATTTGCGCAATGCCAAACGGAATCTTCACGCGGCTGGTGTCCGTGATGTTGCGAAAGTTGGCAAAAATTCCCTGGGCGGTCTCCGGCCGCAGATAGGCCATCGCCGACGGGTCTTCCACCGCCCCAACAAATGTTTTGAACATTAAATTAAACTGCCGCGGCTCGGTTAAGCTGCATTTTTCAAACTTTCCCGGCGTACGGCTGGGCTTCAGCGGGCACTGCATGCCTTCCAAATGGTCGGCACGGAAGCGGGCCTTGCATTCCCGGCAGTCCACCATGGGGTCGGAAAAGCCGCCCACATGGCCGCTGGCCACCCACACCTTGGGGTTCATGATAACGGTGGAATCAAGTCCGACCATGTCAATGGGCTGGCCATCCGGGCCATTGGGCGTGCAGCGGACAATATCATGCCACCAGGCATCTTTTAAGTTGCGCTTGAGTTCCACGCCCAGCGGGCCGTAATCCCAGAAACCGTTGATGCCGCCATAAATTTCAGAGGATTGAAAAATAAATCCGCGCCGGCGGCACAGGGCCACCAGCTTTTCCATTTTGCTGCCCGTGGTAGTCGTTTCGGCCATGGTGGTGGTTGCTCCTGCTTTCGTTTAAGCCACAATTGGTTCGGGCACCAAGGCGCCTGCCGGGCTGGGGTTGTAGCGGCTATTGGGCACGGCCACACGCCGGTTGTTCTGACTGGCGGGCAGCAAGCGCAACACGCCCATCATGACCACAAACAGAATCACATTGCCCACCAACAGCCACAGGCGATGTACGATGACGCCTTCCTGCTGCAGGTACACAAAGCCAATGGACAGCAGAAATGCGCCCAGCGCCAGCGGAATCATGCCGCGCCAAGCCAGGCGCATGAGTTGGTCAAACCGGAAGCGCGGCAGCGTCCACCGCACCCACATGTAAAAGAAAATAAAGAGGACCATTTTGAACCAGAAGACCACGAACTTCAGAATTACGCCGCCCCACCCCGTGGCCGCCGGCTGCGCATGGCCATAAATTAATAAATCCAGCCACGGCAGGTGCCAGCCGCCTAAAAACATGGTCACCGCCACCGCCGCGCCGGTGATCATTGACGCATATTCCGCCAAAAAAAACAGGGCGAATTTCATCGACGAATATTCCGTGTGGTAGCCGCCCACCAGTTCGTTTTCACATTCCGCCAAATCAAACGGCGCCCGGTTGCTCTCCGCGAAAATGCATGTGGTAAACAGTAAAAATGCGATGGGTTGCGTGAAAATGTTCCAACTGGGCAAAAACGGCAGCAGCGTAAAATACCCCGCCTGCGTTTGGCAGATGCTTTCCAGCCGCATGCTGCCCACGGTAACCGCCACGCACAAGAGCGCCAGGGCCAGCGGAATTTCATAAGAAATCATCTGGGCCGTGGCCCGCAGCCCGCCCAAAAAGCTGTACTTGCTGCCTGAGGCCCAGCCGGCCAGCACCACGCCGTACACCGCCAGCGAAGCCATGGCCAGCACAAACAACACGCCCACATCCGGGTTGGAAACCATCATGGAAAATGGGTGATTCACATGCCAGCCGAAAAAAGATGACCCCGCCTTGAGCACCCCGCCAAACGGAATCACCGCGAAACTGCACAACGCGGGCGTCATGATGGCCACCGGGGCCAGCAAAAAGAGAAATTTATCCGCGTTCTGCGGGATGAATTCTTCCTTCAGAATAAACTTAATGCCATCGGCCATGGGCTGCAAAAGCCCCTTGGGCCCCGTGCGATTGGGGCCCACGCGGTCTTGTATCCACGCCGCGGTTTTGCGTTCCAGCAAAATTAAGTACGAAATACACCCCATGATCACGCCCAGAAGCACCAGGGCAATGAGGATGTGGGCCAATAAGTTTCCGAGCATTCCAGGCTCTCCAAACGCCAAAGCATGGTATTATGGAGAACATGCCCCCGGCGGGCAAGTACACCGCACGCGGAACGCGACTCTCATTATTCAACCGCGGTTCTCCTGGCCGTTGCCGCCAAGTTGCAGCGCGGCTCCAATATTATCAACCGCTGATTACGCGGATGGGGGCCCAACAAATAGCCCAACCCGGGGCTCCGGAACCATAATCAACGGGCAGTCAGCCCGAAAATCATTTTTCCGCTTCGTCGTATCCGCGTTCATCCGCGTCATCCGCGGTTCGTCTGGTCGCCACGGCCGGATTACAATGCAACTGTAATTTATTGGCGTAGGTGTAATAAAACCAACGTTGATTCTTGCGAAACATCGCCCTGCAAAATCTGGGTAACGATAAGCCATTAACGGTGGGGCTGCGCGGTTCTTTGGGGCCAAAATCCACTGCCATGATCAGCCCGGCTGCGTTTCCCCGGCATCCGCGGTTTCCTGCCAATCAAAACGCTCGATCCGCCCCGCCGCGTTGGCGATATGCACGAATAATTCATGGTCGGCAGGCGTGAATTCGATGTGCCGCCGCCCCATGACCGTCCGGGCGATGGTTTCAATCTTTTCAAAATCGGCCCGGGCGATAGGGCCGCCGGTGGCCCAGGCAAAGCTGGGCACGAATTTCGGCGGTCGCGGAATCGTGACATGGCTGGCAAAACCCACCACTGATCCCGTGCTTAAACACGTGCCAATGCCCAGCTTCGCGTGGTCGCCGATAATTGAACCGACAAATTGCCGCCCCGTCGAGCGTTGGTCTCCATTGATCGCCACCCGCACCGTGCCGTAGGTGTTCTTTAAGTTGCTGGTGATTGTACCGGCGCCAAGATTGGCCCATTCCCCAACAATGCTTTGCCCCAAAAACCCATCGTGTTGTTTGTTGGCGTGGCCCAGAAAAATAGAACCGATGATCTCCCCGCCCACCCGGCTGCCGGGCCCGATGATGCAATCTTCCCGAATGTCGGCGCCGGTGCGGATCAGCACATTGGGGCCAAGATAAACTGGCCCGGTGATCACGGCATGAGAGCGTATTTCCACATCATCGGCGATGATGATCGGGCCATTTTGTGCGTCCAGCACCACGCCGGGGTACAGCCGCACGTTTTCGCCGATGTGCATCTGCGACGGGTTTAATAGGAAAACACCGGGCGGGGCGGGGTCGGGCACTTGGGCGCCTAAGCGGGCGAAATCAGCCAGTAATGCCGGCCGCTGGTGGTCAAACAAATCCCATGGATAGGTGATCAGAGGCACTTTGGCGTCGCGCCGTTGCACGCGCTGCAGCAGGGCTTCCATGCCGCGGTTTTCTGTTAAATCGCTTAAATTCAGGTCTGCGGCCTGCGACGCCGAAAGATGAATCCACGCCACGGCGGCGCCGGAAATGCCTGCGGTATCCGCTGGGGGAAGCGCAAAAGATTCAGTCATCAGCCAGCGCGCGTTGACCAGCAGCAGACCCTCTCGCGTGCTTTGGCCGGAATTAACGGGGCAATCAATGCGGCGGCGCACGGTTTCCGTCAAGTATCCGCGAACAATCAACCCCGACACCGGCCCTGGCAAAAATTGCCGCATGCGGGACAGCGGCGTGCCCGTGCCGCAGGGCAGTTCGCAGGCGCAGCGGTTGTATG
>JAJZCU010000167.1 GCA_021828935.1 Planctomycetota bacterium
GCCGCTGGAAAAGCAATTTTCCAACATCGCCGGCATGAGGGCAATGAACTCCACGAGTCAGCAGGGCCAGACAACCATCACGCTGCAGTTTCATTTGCATCGGAACATTAATAATTGCGCGTTGGACGTGCAGGCGGCGATCTCCCGGGCGGAGGCATTTCTGCCCCACAACATGCCCACCCCGCCGTCATTCTTAAAGGTAAACCCCGCCGATTACCCCATTATTTATATTGCGGTGACGGCGCGTACGCTGCCGTTGTACACGTTGGATAAATACGCCGAAACGTTGATGGCTCAGAACATGTCGACCGTCAGCGGCGTGGCGCAGGTGGCGGTGTACGGTTCGCAGATTTACGCCGTGCGCGTGCAGTTGAATCCGAATTTACTGGCCTCTCGCGGCGTGGACATTAATCAGGTGGCCGCCGCCGTGCGGCACGCTAACGTCGAACTGCCCACCGGCACCGTGTATGGCCATCACACCCAGTATACCATCCGCGCCACGGGGCAATTAAAAAATGCGGCCGCCTACCGGCGCATCATTGTGACGTACAAACACGGCAGCCCCCTGCGCGTGGACCAACTCGGCCGCGCGATCAACAGCGTGCAGAACAACAAACTGGCTGGCTGGTTTGGCGATCAGCGAGCCGTGATTCTGGCCGTGCAGCGGCAGCCGGGCACGAACACCATTGCGGTGGTCAACGGCATCCGGAAGTTGCTGCCGCACCTGCGGGCGCAGATACCCGCGGCCATTTCGTACCATGTGGTGTACGACCGCTCACAAGAAATTCGCCAGTCGGTATCGGACGTAAAGTTCACGCTGCTGCTGGCCTTGATCTTCGTGGTCATTGTGATCTTTCTTTTCCTGCGCAACATTCGCGCCACGATTATTCCCAGCCTGGCGATTCCGGTTTCGCTCATCGGCACGTTCGCCTGCATGTACATGCTGCATTTCACGGTGGACGATCTTTCACTGCTGGCCCTTACGCTGTGCATCGGGTTTGTCGTGGACGATGCCATCGTGATGCTGGAAAATTCCGTGCGCCACATGGAAATGGGCCAGGCGGCGTTCCCGGCCACCTTGATAGCCTCCCGGGAAATCGGCTTTACGATTGTCTCCATGACGCTGTCGTTAACCGCAGTGTTCATTCCCATCTTGTTCATGGGTGGCATGTTGGGGCGGCTGCTCAATGAATTCGCGGTGACCATTGCCTGCGCCATTCTCATCTCTGGGTTCGTTTCGCTGACCTTGACGCCCATGTTATGCAGCCGCTTTTTGAAGCCGCCCAAAAAGCGCCATAACTTTTTGTACAACGCCATGGAAAGCGTGTTTCAGGGCATGCTGTGGTTGTATGAACGGTGCCTGCGGATGGTGCTGCGCGCGCGGCTGCTGACGCTGATCGTGTCGGCGGTGATCCTGGCGGCGACGGTTTACATGTTGGTTACGATTCCGCGCACGCTGTTCCCCACGGATGATATGGGCCAGCTTTTTTGCATCACGCAGGCGCGGCAGGGCATCTCGTTTCACAGTATGGCTCGGCACCAAATGGCGCTGATGCACATCGTGAAGAAAGACCCGAATGTGCAGGCCTTTGTATCGTTTTACGGTTCAGGCATGCCGATCGGCGGCGCGAATTCCGGCATTATTTTTATCCACCTTAAGAGTCCATCCAAGCGCAAGGACACCATCCAGCAGGTGCAGCAGGAACTGGGCGCCAAGCTTAACAGCGTCACGGGAATCCGCACCTATATTCAAATCCCGCCCACGATCAGCCTTAATGGCACGCTGACCAAGGGGGAATATCAGTACACGCTCACCAGTTTTGATACCAAAACGCTGTACAAAGACGCGGCCATCCTGACCAAAGAAATGCAGGGCATCAAGGGCACGTTCTTTGTCAGCAATGATCTGCAGATCACGAATCCGCAGGTGAAGTTAAAAATTGACCGCAACCGCGCCAAGGTTCTGGGGGTAAACGCCGCGGACATCGAACAGGCCCTGGAGGCGGCGTACGGTTCGGAGCAAATTTCCACGATCTACACCAGCAGCAATGAGTACTACGTTATTTTGGAACTGGAGCCCAAATTCCAGCGCCGCCCCGACCAGATTCCGCTGTTGTATCTGCATTCAAAAGATGGCAAACAGGTGCCGCTTTCTGCAGTTACGCAGCTCTCGCAGAATGTCGGCCCGCTGCAGGTCAACCACATGGGGCAGTTGCCATCAGTCACCATTTCGTACAATCTTTTGCCGGGGGCTTCGCTAAGTTACGTGGACGCCAAAATCAGTTCCGAGGCAAAAAAGCTTCTGCCCCCGTCGGTGTCCACCGGATTCCAGGGCGCAGCACAGGTGTACCAATCCAGCGTGAAGAGCCTGGGCCTGCTGCTGGTGATCGCCATTGCCGTGATCTACATGGTGCTGGGAATTTTATATGAAAGTTTCATCCATCCGCTGACCATTTTAACCGCCCTGCCCTTCGCCGGGTTTGGCGCTTTGATCACGCTGAAATTGTTTCACAGCAACTTAAACCTGTATTCGTTCGTGGGCATCATCATGCTCATTGGTTTGGTGAAGAAGAACGGCATCATGATTGTCGACTTCGCCATAGCCGCGCAACGCGATCAGGGCAAGACCCCGCTGGAGGCCATTTATCAGGCCTGCGTGGTGCGCTTCCGGCCGATCATGATGACCACCATGGCGGCGCTGGTGGGCGCCTTGCCGATTGCCCTGGGCATTGGCGCCGGCGGAAGCTCGCGGCAATCCCTGGGCCTGGCGGTGGTCGGCGGCCTGCTATTTTCACAATTGCTCACGCTGTTTGTCACCCCCGTGTTCTATGTGTACATGGAGGGCGTGCGGAAGTTCTTCGGCGGCGGCAACGCCGACAGTGACGCCAATGGAATCAGCCGTACGATGCCGGCGGATCATGCGCGCGTGCTCCAGCCGGCGTAATGGACGCGCCAATCTCGGCCGCGTGCCTTACGCGCAAAGACCGCGTCGCCCGATAATTCATTCTCGGCCAGCGCTGCGTGGGGGCCGCCCCGCATTCGCGACTCAGCCGCTTTTAACTTCCCGTCAGACTGTTAAACCCACCCCACGGGCCCGTCGATACCCACCGGAGATGATTCGCTCGCGCAGGCTACGGCGCTGCGCGACTGGCGAAAAAAAAATTAGGCGATTTGCGGTTGGAGATGTTCATGGGTTTCAATTGGTTTGGCAGCCGCATTAATCCCATTGGCGTGGACTTCGGCTCCGACAGCATCAAGCTGGTACAAGTGGAACCAAAAGACAATCAATTGCGACTCGTGGCGGCCGCCAGCGCGGATGTGCCCGAGGCGGCCTGGACTTCCCCTGATGCTTATGAAGAATTTGCCGTGGAAGCGCTCAAGAAAATGACGCACGAATTCGGCTTTCGCGGCCGACAAATCCACACCTGCCTGCCGGCCCGCAACATGCATGTACTGCATCTGCAGATGGCCAAGCTAACGCCGGAAGAACTAAAAAAGGCGCTGCCCTTTGAAGCCCGCGGCAAGCTGCCTTTCGATCCGGGCCGCGCCGTGCTGCGGCACATTATTGCCGGCGAGGTGTACCACCAGCAGGAAACCAAGACGGAAGTTATTTTAATGGCCGCCAGCCGCGACAGCGTCGAACGCCAGCTGCGCATCATCGGCCGCGCCAAGATGGAAACCGCCGCCATGCACATGGAGCCCATGGCGCTGGTGGAATGCTTTTCGCACCTGTTTCGCCGCGCCACCGATGGCGAGCTAAGCACCATGTTCGTGGATATTGGCGCCTCGGCCACCCATGTAATCATCACGCATGGGCGCTCGGTGGTCTTCACAAAATATATTAACGTGGCGGGGCTGACGCTCAACAAGGTCGCTGCGAAGCACGCCGGCGTGGGCGTCAGGGAGATGCGGCAGCGGCGGTGGCAAATGGCCTCAGAAAAATTTGAGGCGGCGCGCACGGCGCCGGGGACTCTGGCCATCGGCCGCCCGGCAGAACGTCTGAGAGAACTTAATTCAGACGGCGGGAGTTCGGCGGTGGCGGTGCTGGAGGAGGCTCGCGACAGCGACGATGATTTCCAGGGCGCCCTGCAGGAACCGCTGGATGTTCTGTTAAGCGAACTTGAATTGTGTGTGCGGTACTACGATTCCATGTTCTCGGGCAAGGCCATCAACCGCGTGATATTTGTGGGCGGAGAAAGCCGGCATCGTCCCATATGCCAAAAGCTGGCGCAACAGGTCAACGCCCCGGCGACCCTGGGCGACCCGTTGGGCCGCCTGCTGAAGGACGGCAAAACCAATTGTTCCGTGGACATGCGTCAGCCGCAGCCGGGCTGGGCGGTGGCCGTGGGCCTGGCGGCGGGCATCAAACACGCCGCCGAGTAATGGAAGCCCGCAGGCTGCAAACGCCCGCAGACGTTCGACTTTGCCGTCCATGACGGCGCCACCGCGTTAAACAAAGAGAGAACCATGAGCGACGCGCCAGTTAACTTCATACCCGACGATTATCTGGAAAAGAAATCCCAAAACCGGTCCAACCTGATCTGCATCGGGCTGTTTTTCGTGGTGATGGCGGGCATTGGCGCGGCGGTTCTGTTCAACATGCGTCAATTTTCGCAACTACAAAGCCGCGAGGACATCGTTAGCAAACAATTATTAAGCCGCGCCCATGAGCTCGACCGGATCAATGCGCTGAAAATTCAGAAAAGGCAAATGGTGCAAAAGGCCCGCATCGTGGCCGCTCTCTGGGAAAGAATGCAACGCAGCATGCTCGTTTATGACGTGGTGAAGCTCATGCCCGGCGGAGTTTCCCTGCAGCAATTACAACTGACCACCAAGATGATCAAGGTAAAGTTAACTCCGTTGCAGAAAGCCAAGCGGGCTCTGGAACGCAAGACCCATAAAAAGGTTAAGCCGCGGATCATGTTGCGGCGCGTCACGCTGCGCATCACCGGCCTGGCCTCCACTGCGGACAAAGTGGCCACGTTCTACGCGGAGCTGAACCATTGCGGCTTGTTTAACAATGTTACGCCGCTCTACACCGAGGAATACAAGGACAAACACGACATGGTGCAGCGCTTTGGCGTACGGATGACGCTCAAGCCGCATGCAAAATTCCGTGCTGCCACGGCAAAACAGCGTCTGGCGATGGCTGGCGGCGCTTAAATATTTTATGGACCGACGCCCACGAGAGGGATGAAAAAGTATGCGATTAGGCACTCGAGAACTGATATTTTTGGCCCTGCTGCTGGCCCTGCCCATACTGGCGTGGTGGTTCTATTTCAAGCCCCGCCAACGCGATTTATTGCAAATGGAGGCTCGCATTGCCGCCAAGCAGCGAAAGCTGGACGTTATTAACCGCAGCGGCTCAAGCACCAAAAAGCTGCAAAATGAATTGGTCCGCCTGAAAGCCGCGGTGGCGTTTCTGCAGGAAAAACTGCCGCCGCGCGTCCAGCTTGCCCCCCTCATGCAGACCATTTATACCATCGAACAAAAGAACAATTTGAATATCCTCAGCCAGCATTATTTGAAGGCAAAGCCCACCGGCGGCTATACGCAACAACCAATTCAAATGTCTCTGGAGGGCACCTTTCGCGGGTTTTATCAGTTCCTGCGGGCCCTGGAACACCTGCCGCGCGTGACGCGCATTGATACGCTGGGGATGCGCAAGGATCCGGACCGCAGCGGCCTGATCGACGCGAACTTCACGCTTTCAGTATTCTTTGCGAAA
>JAJZCU010000168.1 GCA_021828935.1 Planctomycetota bacterium
CTAATATCGCGCGGCCCCATTCGGGGCGAACGAGAATGCATTGGCCAGCATGGCCGCCGCCGTTCATATGGCGGCCAGGATGGCCACCCCCCGTTTAACCCGAGCGCCTCAAAAATCCCCGCACCCGTTACTCCCGGCCGCTCCACGCCGTCTCAGCGCTCTGGGTACCTCAGCGTTTTATTTTGCAAATTTCCCTTGGCTGCGGGCGTCTACGCAACCCGGCGCTTCCGGCAAACATTCTGCCGAAATCCAACGGCGGCGCCAAACCCGCGCCAAAAGGCGGTGCCCGTTAATTGTGCCACTCCCGACGGCGCGCGGCTAACGGCGTATCGGCGTGATCGGCGGGTTGAATGCGTTGCGCCCACGGCAGTTTGTTGGCTAAATACCACCATTTTGCCTCGAAACAAAAAAAACTGAAATTTTTTGCATCATCTGGCTTGCCAAACCGTTTTGGTTGGTGTATACAGAGTATACAAGTCTCAGGCGTCCTGACATATGGACGCATCGTCCGGTAGTGCCTGGCGTTCGTCACGCCGCATATCAGTTGCCGGAAACAGGAAAAACCGTCGTTGCCAACTAAGCGCTGGGAGGTGCGTATGCAAACGCATTCCATCCGTTGCCCTGGTTGTTCCGCCGAGATGCAGATGCATCAGGGTGTTCTGGGCTCCATTCACAATGTATTGGCGCGCAATCAGAAGTGCGGGGCGTGCGGCCATATCGTGGCCTTGCGCGACGCCAAGATCATGGGGGAAGCCTTTGGCTATTGGCGTTCCCAGTTGCGCGGCCGCCTGCGGAACGCCGCGTTGCATCTGCCCAAAATCTCTCCAGCCGAGGCCGCCGGATTGTTTTTGTGCGCCAACGCCGCGGAGGCCCTGCCCCGCGCGGAAACCGGCGGGGCACTGTGCAACATGGTGGAACACATCTACCAGGGTCTGCTGTTAGATGGCGCCCATGGCCACGCCGCAGAGCTGGAAGTCGTCCTCCTGGAAGAGGCGCAAAATCCAAAATTTGTCGGCGTCTTCGGCTTTAGCTCAGCCCATCAACCGGCCCGCTTTTGGACCGTGCTGGTGGCGCGCGTCGGCGGCGATTCTTATGTCCTGCATTCGCCCGAAAAGATGGACGAACGCATCCGCCAATGGCTGCCCAACAGCGAAGCCTGGGGCGGGATGAGTGAAGCTTGGAATGACGAAATGCCACGCAACAGCGCGCCGGCACGTCCGGCCACGCCACCGTCGCCAACGGGACATGCCGCGCATCCGCCACACGAGGGCGCGATACATCCGACCCATGTCGGCGGCAGTCATGGCGCGACGGCTCACCCCGCGCGCCCGGCAACCGCTGGTACGACGTCCACGCACTAACTGGATCAGTGTTGGTTGATTGTTAATGGCTGGTCATTAAATTTCGAGGGAAGGAGCCCGCGCTGGAGACGCGAAACACCCTACGGTTTCCACGGAAGTTCGAAAAGCCTCTGACGCACCACGCACATCGTTTGGCTTTTCACGCTTTCACCTCCGCGCGGCGCTTTGCACATCGCCGGCCTCTCTTGGCCGCCTATTTTTTTATCGCGCCATGCCGCTCAATGGACGGTAACGGGACGCATTGCAGGCAGCGCGGCCGCGGCTATATAGCCACCGGCTGGCCGGTTGTCGCGACGGTATATGCAAATGAGAGCTATACCATCGGATTAGGCAAACGCCGCGCGGCGGGTTGTGCGATGGTTGCAGCGCCCACAATTCGTGCCATGCGGGCGCCCGTCGCCCGCGGTTTCCGCCGTGGCGTGCATTGCAGTTTGATGCAGCGCAGTAGAGCCGCAGCCAGCAACGCAGCGGCCAATGATGACCGCCGATTCGATTACGCTGATTAACGCGGATACGACGGGGGCGCCTGGAAAGAAAGCGCACTCCGCATTCCCAGGATTGCCACATTCCCAGGCGTCTGAAATTTCAGCGTCGTAGGGATCGCCGAATTATCAACTGGCGCAACTGGCAATACTGGACGCCCACAGCGAATGGGGTTTATTAAATAAAACGCTGAGGCGCGGAGATCGCTGAGACGCCGGGGAGTCGTGAGACAATGGTTCGGCGGTCTTTTGATTGAAGTTTCCGCAGGGGAATGGGCCTGGCGCGAGGCTCCCTACCATGCATCTGACGCCCCTTGCCTTCCTCGGTTCGTCCGCAGCGTTCTTACCGTCTCAGCGGTTTTTTATTTAGCCGACGGCGGCGCCGTGGCTTTAGTGAATAAACAACAGCGCGCCAAGGGTCATCAGCAACACGAAGAATGTGACCACGGCATAAAAATAATCTTTTTCCGCCACGATAAACAACACCATGGACGTAAACACGCGAACGATCGGAGTCAGAACCAGCAGGTACACGCCCACATCAATGATCGATCCGCCACGGCCGGCGAGAACTCCATTCCAAATCACAGAAACATGATCCACAAATACAAAATGTTTCATGTGATGCACGCTGGGCACATGATGGATATAGGAGATGATCACCCCCAGCACCATCACCGACGTACTTAGCACCACGCCGATACGCAACACCCAGGCCGATACGTCCTGGATGGCAAACTCATGCTGAATCGGGTTGCGTTCAATGGGCGCCTGCCGCGGCGCCGACGCCGGAACTTTCGGGTCGATTTCATTGGTAACCGGCGGCGGAGTTTTTTCAGAGTCCATATATTTGATCATCCTCAAGTCCGGCGGGCGCTCATGCGACGCCGCCGGTAATGTGAATTATTCTTTGTCTAATACAACGGTTTCTGCGTGGTTTGGAATCTGGGTAAAGGTCAGAAGCTCCAGCCAAAACCACGCATCAACATTTGAACGCCGATGACGGCCAATGCCACCGCGAACACTTTGCGAATCGCCGCGTTTGACATCTTTTCCATGAGCTTGGTGCCCAGCAACGCGCCGACGAGAACGGCCACGGCCACCGGCACCACCAGATAAGGCAACAGCAATCCGCGGTGCAGGTAGACGCCCGCCGCCGCTGCCGCCGTCACGCCGATCATAAAATTACTGGTGGCGGTGGAAACTTTCGTGGGCACCTTCATACAAATTTCATGGGCCAATACCTTTAACACGCCGGCCCCGATGCCCAGCAGGCCCGAAATAATGCCCGCGGCGAACATGATGCCCATGGACGGCGGAATGCCGGCCACGTTGTATTCCACAATCCGGCCCAGCCGCTTATCATAATAATCGCCGTTGAGCCGCAGAAAAGTGGCCAGGCGGTCATTGTGAACGTGTTCGGGCAATTCTTCGCCAATGTTACCGATAATCGGCAACAGTGAAAGCAACAGCGTGATGCCGAAGATGATGGACAGTACGCTGCCATTTAAGATTGGCGCCAGTATGGCGGCGCCGATGATGGCGCCCAGAGCGGTGGAAAGCTCTAAAAACATGGCGATGCGGACATTGGTAATATGGTCTTTGACATACACCGAGCCCGCGCCGCTGGATACCGCAATGACTGACACAATGCTGGCGGCAATGGCCTGCTTAATGGGCATGCCCATCAAAATGGTCAGCACCGGCACAATAACAATGCCGCCACCAAGGCCGCTGATGGAACCGACCACCCCGCCGGCGAACGACGCGCCGGCGACTTCCAGTATCCAGGCAATCGAAGAAGAAGATTCACCATGCATGAACGAATGTATCCTTTCAATGCGCCGTAATGGCCGCAAACATCGCAAAAACCACAAAAACCAGAGCAAACCACGGTTGTCGCGCATACACTAGAGGAATTGCCCGGCCACTTCAACTGGCGCCCAACGCCGCCGCCACGCCGCCCGGCGCGCGTGCCATGAAACAGGGCTGCGCCGCCTATACCGCCGCGCTGTTTTTTTTGACGCTCGCCGCCGGCGTTCCATACACTGGTTTCTGTAAGCGGCTGCGAAAAACAAGATTGGTTGCCAGATGAAAACTGAAAATGGAACCCGCGAATCCCCTGGCGCCGGCGCATCGCCCCCCGCCGCCGGGCCCCGCGCCATCTATGCGTTGGGCGCCAAAGAGTTTGATTGGATCTACGGCCCCGATCAGCGCCGCGCCATCAGCCAATTAATTGCCATTCCAGATCGCGCGTATACGCAGGAAATGCTGCAAACAAATCCCGAAGTGCTGGCCCCTGTTGAAATTCTTTTCTCCGGATGGGGCGGGCCCCGCGTTGATGCGCAATTTCTGGAACTGGCGCCACGGCTCAAACTGGTGTTCGGCGCGGGGGCGCTATCCTCCGCGGCCACCTTTGTGGCATGGGAGCGCGGCGTGCGCTTTTGCAGTGCGGCGGCGGCCAATTCCGTGCCCGTGGCCGAATACGCCCAGGCCATGATCGTCCTGGGGCTTAAGCACGTCTGGCGGCACGCCGCGGACATGAAGCAACAAAAACGCCGGGCCGAAAATGACTTTGCCCCCGGCTGCTACCGCCGCACGGTGGGGCTGGTTTCCATGGGCGCGGTGGGCAGAATTCTTGCCGGCAAATTAGCCACGTCCGAGCTGCGCGTCATCGCCTATGATCCGTTCCTGCCGCCGGCCCAGGCTGCGGCGCTGGGCGTGGAGATGGTCAGCCTGCCGCACCTTTTCGCGTCCAGCCAGGCCGTTTCCCTTCACACCCCGCTGCTGCCGGAAACGCGCGGCATGATCACCGGCGAACTGATCGCATTGATGCCGACCGGCGCCACATTTATTAATACTTCCCGTGGAGCCATTGTTCGGGAAGACCATCTCATTGCCGTGGCCCGGCGGCGGCCTGATCTCCAGTTCATACTGGACGTGACCGACCCGGAGCCGCCCGCGCCCGGTTCGCCGCTGTATGCACTGCCCAACGTCGTGCTCACGCCGCACCTGGCGGGCTCGCTGGGGCAGGAATGTCATCGCATGGGCCAAATGGTGGCCGATGACTTTCGCCGCTATCTGGCCGGGGAACCGATGCTGCATGAAATCACCGCCGCCATGGCGCAGCACGGCATTCACCGGCCCATGGCGCCGTAACGGGCCCGTGGCGTGGGCTGATGAAAATCCCCACGCATATTTCTGCCTATTTTGTTGCGCCGCGGCAACCTCGGTCGCCCCTTGCCGGGGCTTTGGATTTAATCCTAATCTAAGCCCACCATTGAAATGGTGGGCTACATTCGCGCGTGCCGTCCGGCACGCCCGCGGTTCGCCCCCGGGACGGGCGGTGAGAATGTATCAGCCCAGCCTCCGCCCCCCCATGGCCCTGCTCCATTCGTTCTCAGCGATTCAGGGCGTCTTGGGCGCCTCAGCGTTTTTTTAATTCGCCGTTGCGTTGCCGCACCGCCAGGGAAAACAATGTGCTTGGCACCGGCCCAGAAAGGGCCGTTGACCCGTTAATACGGCAACTGAAAAACGGCTTTGCTAATAAGCTCAAAACCGAAGGACAACATGCTGATTAGCCCGATGCCGCAGGCGAACCCCGCCGTGAGCACCGGCGCATATTCGCGCCAACGGGTGATGCCGAAACGTTTTTCAAAACAATATTTACCCAGCAGCGCGCCGAACATCTGGGGGATCATGCCGGCGGCCAGGGTGCTGCCCAGGCCGCGCACCAGGCCGTAGGCCAGCATCAAGGGGGCGCCAAACATGGAAAGCACCCAGTAAGACACAATGCCCACCGCCGCCGAGCCGCCGATGTACCACCATTTAATAGCATGTAGGAATGTTGAATTACCACCGGGAATG
>JAJZCU010000169.1 GCA_021828935.1 Planctomycetota bacterium
CGTATACTCCACAACCACGACGCTTTTTACGGCCCGTTTGGCCCAGGCGGCCACCTGCCGGTCGTGTCCCCGGCGCGGCGCCCCCTGCGCCGCCAGGGCGGTTCCGGCAATTAGCGCGGCCACTGCGGCGCCGTAAATGCGAGGCGAAATCTTGTATCCCATAAATGCTGCTCCAAGTGAGAATGTCCGGCGTTTACCAGATGAAGTAATTTAATGTTGATGACCAGGGTGGAAGACCAGCGTCTTTTCATTGCGGTCCCGGCGAATGACCACCACCACGCTGTGGGGCGATTTGTCCACCCGGGCGGCCACCTTGCGCAGTTGCTTATAATTGACAATTTTAGTGCGGTTCACCCGCAAAATAATATCCCCATCGGCCAGTCCGGCGCGCTGCAGTCGCGAACCGTCACGCGTGCTGGTGACCAGCACGCCCTTCACCAGCGGCAGCCGTACTTTTCGCAGGTAGGCGTCGGTTAAATTGCGCACCACGATGCCCCATCCGGCAATGGAATGTTGTCCGGCAACCACGCTTTGCAGCCGCTGGGTCGTGAGGTATTTGGTGAACCGTTTGCGTCCGCCGACGCCGGTACGTTGCACCAAGAGCGCCACTTTTGAATGGATGGGCTGGCTGGCGATTAACTTGGCGATTGGCGCCAATTGCTCCGGGAAGCGGGCATCGACGCGGTGGCCGTTGACCGCCAATAAAATATCCTGGGGCTGCAAGCCTGCAGCGGAGGCGGGGGAGTCGGGGTCAATGGAGCTGATCAGCACCCCTTCCTTGTGGGATAGATCAAAATAATGCTGCAAGTCCTGCAACGATTCCAAGTGAATTCCAATGTAACTGCGCCGTACTTTTTTATGGACCAGCAACTGCGGGATAACTTCGCGGGCGACGTTAATGGGAATCGCAAAGCCCAGGTTGTTGCTGTTGCGCGCGCCGCGCGTGTTGATGCCCACGACATGGCCGCGCAGGTTGATCAACGGGCCGCCGGAATTGCCGGGGTTGATCGCGGCGTCAGTTTGCAGCCAGTTGTTAAACTGCCCGGTTTCATAGCCATCAATGGTGGAAGCGGAAAAATAACGATCGGTGTTGGAAATAATGCCGCGCGTCACGGTGCGCGAGAGACCGTAGGGCGTGCCGATGGCCATCACGGGCTGTCCAAGTTGCACCTTGGAGGAATTGCCCAATTTTGCCCACGAAAATTTCAGGCCCTTACGCTTAATTTCCTTCATGTTTAATTGCACCAGGGCCAGGTCGGTCCAGTGGTCGGCGCCGATGAGTTTCGCCCGCACATGTTCCTGATCAAACAGCGTGATTTCAATGCGTTTGGCGCGCCCAGCCACGTGGAAGTTGGTCAGCACACGGCCCTGTGGGTCAATAATCACGCCGCTGCCAATGGCGCGGAATGAATTCGGAACGCCGTTGCTAAAGGTGCGCATCACCACATCAATGCGCACCACCGCGGGCGAGACGCGGTTTAACGCGGTGACCACGCGATAAGACGGGCCATCGGCAATGGGCGTATGCTGGGGCTTGTGGGCGCATCCGCCCAAGGCCACTGCCGCGCCAACCAAAGCGGCCGCCAACGGCCGCGCCAGACGCCGCGGGTTGGAAACTGTAATTGGGGAAAAGCGGAAGAAAAATTTGGTCATGCGTGCTCCATATCATACGGCGGACGGCCGCGCCGTGATGATCAACCTTGATTTTCCGATGGTTTAATATCTTGTTTGGAAACGTGCCGCCCGGCCGCATCCGGCGGCGTCAACCCCGATGATAACTTCATAGTTTGAACCGGTTTGTTGAGTGCGTCGAGCACCAACACGCGCGCCACGTGGCCGGCCGCCTCCTCGGGCGGCATTTGGGCAAAGGCCATAATGATCAGCTTTTCGCCCGGCTGCACCAGATGGGCCGCCGCGCCGTTAATGCCGATCACGCCCGAGCCCGCCTCTCCGACAATAATGTACGTTTCAAACCGCCGGCCATTGTGAATATCGGCCACCAGCACTTTTTCATTGGGTAAAAGCCCGCTGGCTTCGAGCAAATCGGCGGCAATGGTAATACTGCCGACGTAATCGCGATTGCACTGGGTGACAATTGCGCCATGAATTTTGGCCCTCAGAAGGGTTAGCAGCATGTTCGGAAGTTCCGGAAATTCACGTCCAAAGCGCGTAGTGTAACGCCGACGCGCGCCGTGGTAAAGACGGGCATTTAAACAGGGGCGAACGCGAAGCGCCGCGCGAGCCGGGCCATTGAACAGCCTTATCCAAGATGTCCTTTTCTCGTGCCAATTGTTCCAAGTCGGCGATATCCTTGGCTCGGCCGGATGCCTGTTTATTTGCAATTAAATCTTGGCGCGAAATCACATAGATTGTTGCATCATCCAACGGAACTTCAACGCGCCGCGCATAACACTCGGCAAATCGCACGCCATCAATGGTGGTGAGAATTGTAATGCGCAGCGGCGGTACGCCCATTCGCACAATCTTATTGGAGTGGAGGAAAAGTTCTTCCGTGGCGCTGGAGCCGCCGAACCCGAAGTGCCGCAACGCCGCCATCATGCGCCTGGCATTATCCGGATGAACCGCGATCCACACGTCAATATCTGCCGTGGTGCGAGGATAGCCGTGGAAGGAAACGGCAAAGCCACCGACCAGCAGATATTCAACCGTGAAGGTCGAAAGGGCCTGTAAGAATTCTTTGAAGTCGGGCGGTAGCTGCATCGCCATAGGCCACCTGTCGCATGATTTCCAAAGGCGCCATTCGCTCTTCCGGCGTGCGCGAACGCCAATACTGGCGGTCCAACGCGTCGGCTTCGCGCAGCGTGGTCACGGTGAGAACCGTCCGATCAAGCCGGAGTGAATCGGGGACCGGCCCGGGGGCTGTTTCAGGAAAACGTTCATTGGATTCCATCCATGAATGATACCACATTTGCCGCCGGCGTTAAATTGATTTCTCAAACGTGCATGGTCCGCCCCGCGCGTCTACAATAGCGGTCTTACGTTTGGAGAACGTTCGCATGCAGTTAGGTTTTTCCACCAACGCCTTCACCCGGTTCAGCTTGACCGATGCCCTGGCCACCATTGCGGCGGCGGGCTACGCCGGAGTTGAAATTCTGGCCGACAGGCCGCACTGGTATCCCGACCATTTTGACCCGGCTGAAGCGGAGGGCATACGCGGGCAATTGGAAACGCTGCGGTTAAAAGTTAGCAACATTAATGCAAACTGCACCTTTGGTTATTGGAAGGACGCTCCGCCGGAGCCATTTTTTGAACCCTCTTTAATATCCCCCGATGCGCGGCTGCGTGAAGACCGCATCCGCATGATTCACAACACGTTGGATTTTGCGCACGCCATTGCGGCGCCGAACATCAGCATTACATCGGGCAAGGCCCTGCCCACCATGCCGCCGGACGCCGCCATGAAACAATTGTATGAATCATTGGGGCCGGTGCTGGAAAAGGCCGAAAAGCTGCAGGTGCGCGTGGGCATTGAATCCGAACCGATGCTGTTTATTGAATGGGCCACTGAATTGAGGGAACTGATCGATCGGATGGGCAGCAAAATGCTGGGCGCCAATCTGGATATTGGCCATTCGGTGGTTCTGGGCGAAGACATCGCCGCCACGGTAAAATTGCTGGATGGCCGCATTTGGAACTGCCATGTGGAAGACATTCGCGGGCGCAAGCATTATCATTTAATCCCCGGCACGGGCAACCTGGACTGGCAGGCCCTGCGCAAGGCGCTGGCGGCGATAAAATATGACCGGTTTTTAACTGTGGAATTGTATACCTGCGTTGACGCCCCGGCAGAGGCGGCGCAACAGAGCATCGCCTATCTGCGGGCGTTTTTTAAGGAATAATGGCGCATCGCAACTGGAAACTGAACACTGAACACTGGCAATGGAGCAAACCCATGCATCGCATTACCCTCATGTCCAAGCCCGACTGCAAGCTGTGCGACTCAGCCCGGCGCGTGATTGATCTGGTCATCGGCCGGCATGTTGCCGCCCTGATAGAAGAGGTGGACATCACGCAGGATCCTGAGTTGTTGGAAAAATATCGCAACGACGTGCCGGTGGTGTTGGTGGACGACATTGAACGTTTTCGCCACACGATTGATCCCGACAAGCTGGCGTTGTTATTTTTTGATGAACCGGGCGAGCGCCTGGTGGGCCTGGAATAACGGTTTTGGTCGGGCCAAATTTGGAGGACGAGCCGTGGCTGTTGAATGCACCATTTCGCTGCGGGTGCGTTACGTGGAATGCGACCCCATGGGGTATCTGCATCATTCCGCCTATTTTCCTTATTTTGAAATGGGCCGCACCGAACTGCTGCGCGCCAGCGGCATGACCTACCGCGATCTTGAAACGCAGGGCGTGTTTTTTGTGGTGGTCAAGCTGGCCGCCTCTTTTAAGCGGCCGGCCCGTTACGATGACCCGCTGGATTTGACCACGCGCATCGTGCGGCAAACGCATGTCCGCATCGATCACACGTACAGTCTTGTACATGCGGAAACAAAGCTGCTGCTTTGCGCCGCCGAAAGCACCATTGCCTGCGTGGGCCGCGACGGCCGAGTGCAGGAAATTCCCGAGACTCTGCGCCCGCCGGCGACGTAGGGCCGGCGACGATCCAGCCCTCGGCGAGAATGCGCTCCCGCTGCCCGGCCATGCCGAGCTGCGGCCCTTTCGGCGCCATCTGCGGCCAGACATATTGGCGCACGGTGCCCGTGGCCGCTGTGCCGTCGACGCGGGTTTCGAACGCCTGCCAGTTATGATCGCGCTGTCGGTGTTTATGCCCATGCATCCGATGTGTTGGTGCTTTTGCAACCGCTTGCGTATCTGGATGTTGCCACGCCGCAGGCCGACGTCAAACGCTCACGGCAAGAAGGATGCACGCCCATTTTGCTATCGGCGCGCGGTGAAATAATGGTGGCGAAGGCTGGCATCGGCGGTCGGCGCTGGCGAACACGGACGCTTGTGCATGGAGCATGGTTATCCGGCAGCTTGGCGCACGGTGGGGGAACATCCGACCGCACGCCGCACGCCGCGGGGGCGCGCTACGGGCCTTCCCATTTCCGCGCCGCGAGGTTGAATGTCTCGTTCCGCGGTACTGCCATGGCCTGCGGACGCCGGCTTTTTGTGCCATACAAGGCTTTCACGAACGCGTTCGCCGGCGGGCCCATCTCGCCGCGGTCGTCAAGGATCCCCACGGTCAGCGTGCCATGCGCAAGCTCACGCCGTGTCACGAACACGCGGGAGCCGTTAATTCCCCCTCGGTTCGGCCGCGGGATCATGGACCGTTTTGCGACCACGGTCACGCGTGCCATAAGTAGGTGAACCGCGTCGATGCCGGCAGGGTATCTCTCTTTTCCGGCGCAATCGAATTTTCCGACGAGGCGGCCGCTGTCTATAATAAACAATCCCTTTACCGTCGGAGCGTAGGATAAGTAGAACACGACAAGGCCCTCCTTGATGGCCGCCTTCCCTTGCGCCTTAGTTTTCCAGCAGTGAAACAACGCTGCATAGGTAGCCGGCGGGCCCACGAGCGGGCCGGGCCCACTCATATAACCCGTAGTTCCTGCCGCAAAAATCACAAAACCCGCATGGAATAAGGTTTTTCTCAATTTTTCGCCCCCGGTTTACTGGGCACAGGCAGGAATTCAGCCTGGGGGTGCCCTGCAACGCCTGGGCGTTAA
>JAJZCU010000170.1 GCA_021828935.1 Planctomycetota bacterium
CGCGAATGATTTTACGTCGCTGATTCGCGCGCAGAGTCGCCGCGCGGTGTTTTCTGTTGTAAAAGCCGTGGGCCGTCGCGCCGCGCCTGATCTGCGGGACGCCCTGGCCATCGGCCCCCCGCGCACCCGTCGTGCGGTGGTGGCAATGTTGGGCAAATTGGGTCCTGAAAAGCTGGGCCCGTGGGTGATCCCATCGCTGCGCCGGGCGCTGTTGGACAATGACTATTTCGTGCGTCACGCGGCGCTGGCCTCGTTGCGCCAGTTGGGCACGCCCTACGGGAGCAGCGCCAAATACCTGGCAGCAAAATTGAACCTTTCCAACCCGCGGCAATGCCGCGCCGCCATCCGCTGTTTAAGCGAGATCGGCCCGACGGCGAAGCCCGCGATTCCGGCCATGCTGGCGTTGGCCCGCGACGGCAAGGCGCCGCTGAAGCTGCGCTGCTGGGCGGTGCGCGCGGTGTGGTGGACCCACGAGCGATATCTGACGCCCGCTGACTGGGCTCTGCCCTTGGCGCTGCGCCCGGGGCAGGTATTCCGCCATCTCATAGATTTGGCCATGATGCGCCTGGAGCGGGGCGGCGCCAAGGCGCTGCCGGTAATTACCCATGCGCTGCTGACGGCTAAGAACCCGGTGGTGCGCGCGCGAGCGGCGGAAATTCTGGACCATATGGATCCGGCCCAGGCCAAGGCGGCCAGCGCGGACCTGCGGCAGGCGATGCATGACCATGTATGGTACGTGCGCTGGCAGGCACGTCAGGATTTGGCCCGTATAACAAAGTTCACGAGTGCCGGCGCCAGGGCGGGGCGGCCGCATCAACCACGGGCGCTCGAAAGAATTGCGCATGCGGCGCCGCCGGTTACGGTGACAAAAAAAGGCAACACGGTCATATTTGATAATGGCCGCGTGCAAATGGTGTTTAAAAAGACCAGCATCAACCCCGGGCCGGTGTCGGTGCGTCTTAACGGGGGGCCCAATGAGGTTCATGCCCGGTGGGTGAAGAGCATCCTGGCGTTTCGTAAAAGCCCGGCGAATAACATGTTTGAACGGCAATGGCTGCAGAAGCTGGGCGGTTCTCCCATTGATAAACATTTTCAGCAAAAGATTATTCAACAATCCCCGCGGCAGGCCCAGTATGTGTTCACCTTCCCGGCGGAGGGGCCGGCGTGGCTGGAATGGCAGGAGCACTTTGTGCTGCGCCGCGGTAAATCGGGATTTTATGTCTACTTCGTGCTGCGCAACACCAGCGGAAAGGCCAAACCGCGCAGCGTGGATACTGGCGATGCGCAGAGCGTGGCGCTGGAATTTAATTTTCTCATGGCGGCCACGCGTCATTTATTCACCCGTAAAATCTTGAGCGACAACCTGCGCGGGCCCACGTCGTTTGGCTTTCCCCGCGACGATTATCTGCAATTTCCGGACATTTATCAGGCCACCTGGCGGCTGCCCAACGGCGAAGTGGACGCCAAGCACGAGTGGATTAATTTTCAGGACATGAGTCCCGTGCTGGGCCTGGCGGGGCCAAAATACGGACTGTGGATGATATTTCCCAGCGCTGATTATCGGGGCGGCACCGAACCCAAACTTCAACTCACGGCGTTTGTGGGACCGCTGTTTATCATCAGCCTTGAGAATAAGTACTTCGTGCCATCGGACGTCTACATTGGCGCGCACTGGCAAAAGGTGTACGGTCCAATGTTTATTTACTTAAATAAGGGGCCGAATTCAGAATCGATGTGGATTGACGCCAAGCGCCAGGCGCAACGGCAAAAGCGCCGGTGGCCGTTTCGCTGGGTAACCAATAAATCGTACCACCAGCGCGGGACGGTCACGGGCATGGTGGCCATTGCGGGCAAACATTCGCCGACACGGGCCTGGGCAATTCTCAGCCTTCCCAAGCCGCACAGCCCCAAGAACCTTTACGGACAATGGCTGCGCAACGTGGGTTCGTACATGTATTGGACCCGCGTGCGGCCCGGCGGCCATTTCATCATTCGCAATGTGCATGCGGGGCGGTACGATCTGTTCGTGTGGAAGAAGGGGATTTTAGGGGAGGTCCGTAAGAACGGCCTGGTGGTTCGGGCGGGGCAAACTCTACGGACCGGGCTTACCACGCTTGTGCCGACGCACCATGGCAAGCTGCTGTGGCAGGTGGGCGTGCCCAACCGGGGCGTGGGCGAGTTCCGAAACGGCCGAAATTTTCACATCTGGGAGAACTACCTGCGTTACGGCATGGAATTTCCGCACGGCGTGAATTACACCATCGGCAAGAGCAATCCGCGTTTTGATTGGAACTATCTGGAACCGGCGGTCATTGAGGGGCATAAGACGCCCACCGTTTGGAAGATTCATTTTTCCCTGAAGCGGGTTCCGGCGGGGCGCCCGTTGCTAACATTAATCTGCGGCGGGCGACAGGCGAGGATGAACGTGCTGGTGAATGGGCATGTGGTGGGCCGGATTCACACGAACGTTGGCCTGCAATATGTTCGCACCGCGCCCTACGGCGAATTGCTTAATGAGCAATTTAGGTTCAAGCGGAGCCGGTTGCGCCCGGGCAAAAACACGGTGGCGCTGTCGTTTCGGATACCCGCAGGAAAGCGCGGTAATCCGCGGCGCCTGGGCCTGGTGCATCAAAGCTGGACCAGCTTCATGGCGTATGACGTGATACGCATGGAAATGGAATCGCCTCGGGCGAAAACCGGGCATTAAGGGACCGCCTTTGCACATGCAATTTCTTGATTGGCTGGTGGTTGCGTTTTCATTGGCCGTAATCATTGCCATTGGCGTGCGCACCCGAAAGTACACGCGCAGCGTGGCCGACTTCATGGCCGCCAGCCGCGTGGCGGGCCGGTATCTGGTGGCCAACGCCACGAACGAAGCGGCTTTTGGCGCCATCAACGTCATTGGGCAATTTGAAGTATTTCTGGTTTCCGGATTCACGCTAAGCTGGTGGCTGCTGGCCAACAATGCGGTGTGGCTGTTCGTTCTGCTATCGGGATTTATTATTTACCGCTACCGGGAAAGCCGCGTAATGACCCTGGGGCAGTTTTTTGAGATTCGGTATTCCAAATCCTTGCGCTTATTTGCGGGCGGTCTGGCGTTTCTTTCAGGTATATTAAGTTATGGCATCTATCCGGCGGTGGGGGCGCGATTCTTCATATTTTTCTGCGGGCTGCCGCAGGCCATACATGTGGCCGGCCTGAACATTTCAACGTTCCCACTGACTATGGGGGCGCTGCTGGCGCCGGGGGTGCTGCTCACGGTGTTGGGGGGCCAGCTTACGGCCATGGTTATTGACAGCGTGGCGGGCGTGATAACCATGGTGTTTTATGTTGTGGTATCGGTCACGTTGCTGTGGATGTTTCATTGGCACGGGGTGTCGCACTCCATGCTGGGGCGGCCGGCGGGAAAAAGCCTGTTTGATCCGTTCGATACGGGAAAGATCAAAAGTTTCAACGGCTGGTACATGGCCATTGCGATTTTGGGCGCGGCCTACGGATGGCAAAGTTCACAGGTGGGATATGGTTTTCGGGCTGCGGCGGCCAACGCCCACGAGCAGAAAATGGGCGCCATTCTTGGGCCGTGGCGCAATGAAGCCCGCACTTTATTCTTAACCGTTATGTGCATGTCCGTATACGGTTTCCTGCATTATTCGGCCTTCGCCCATCAGGCGGCAGCGGTGCAACATACCCTGGCTGGCGTGCATAACAAGGAACTGCATACGCAACTGCAACTACCGGTGGCGCTGGCCCTGATGCTGCCGGACGGCGTGAAGGGGATGTTCGCGGCGATTATGCTTTTTGCGCTGATCTCCACGGATTGCACGATGCTGCATTCCTGGGGCAGCATATTTATCCAAGACCTGGTGGTGCCGCTGCGCAAGAAGCCAATGACCACGCGGCAACACCTGTTTGTGCTCCGGGCCAGCGTGGTGGGAGTGGCGCTGTTTGCGTTCTGCTTTAGCGCACTGTACACGCAGGGGCAATATATTCTCATGTTTTTCGCCATTGCGGGGGCGGTGTTCGCGGGGGCTGGCGCCGCCATCATCGGCGGCTTTTACTGGAAGCGCGGCACGAACGCCGGCGCCTGGGGCGCGATGCTGGCCGGCGCCGTGGTAACGGTCATTGGTTTTACGCTGGAACAGTCCTGGAAGCGGGATACATACCCGTGGCTGGCCCAGCACATGCCGGGAATGTTGCACCATTCCGGGGTGGCGTTGGCGGCCTTTTCGCGCCACGTACCGGCGCTGGGATGGCAATTGACGCCCAGCCGCTTTCCGTTCAACGGCCAATGGATATTTTGTTTTGCCATCTTCGCGGCCATTGCGGCGTATCTGGTGTTGTCATTATTAACCTATCGCGAGCCATTTAATCTCAACCGCATGTTGCATCGCGGGCCGTATGCCTCGCCGGAGGAAGCGGCGGTAAAGGCCGGCATTCCGCGGAAGTTTTCGATCAAGGCGCTGGTTGGCATCACGCCGGAGTTCACGCGGGGCGACAAGGCGATTTCCTTAAGCTTGTTTGGCTATCGGTTCCTCTGGTTCATTGCATTCGTAATCATCACCGCGTGGAATCTTTGGCATCCGTGGCCGATGCACTGGTGGGTAAATTTCTGGTATTTAACCGGCGTGCTGCTGGAACTGGTGCTGGGGGTGATCGTAACGGTGTGGTTCATCTGGGGCACCACGGTGGACCTGCGGCGGCTTTTCCGTGCGCTGGACCTGGTGCTGCGCAACCCGTTGGATGACGGCACGGTCGTGCGGCACCATAATCTTGACGAGCCCGGACCGTCGCCGGAGCCGCATCAGGCGGGCAGCGCGGAGGAACACTAAAGGGGGGGCGGCAACTTGCACGTCAATGCGGACGACGCCGCACCATGAATGGATGGTGCTCGTCGGCGGTTTGCGTGGGGCGGCGGGTACGCACACGATGGCCCGCGTCGCAACGGGGCGAAGCCCACCGTTTCGTATTTGAATCAAAAAAAAGCCAGCGCCGAATGGCGCTGGCTTACATGGTTAAAAAATTCCAAGCAGGGTTCCGCTTGCAGCCCAGCTTTTAGCATTATGGCTGCGGACGGTTGGCCCGTTCGGCATCGAGCTTTTCGACTTTCACGTCGGTCCGGCGAACGGTATCGCGTACAGTTTCCTGGCGCTCCTGGGCGTCTTTACGCACCACCACTTCTTCCACCACGCGGGCATTCTTCTGCACCACCGCCTGCTCCGATGTCTCGGTGACTTCCACGACGCCTTCCTTGAAGGCGGCCACGTCGCCGGGGTTCACAGGACGATTCACCGGGCGACGCTGCACGTCGACATGTTCCTGGTGCAGCGTGACATTTTCCTGCACGGGCTGTTCTGTAACGCGGGTGTAGATACGCACGCCGCCGCCGACGACTTCGCGCTTGCCGATGCGCAGTTCTTCCTGCGTGACGGGAATGCGTTGTTCAGCACTATTGGCATTGCCGCGGGCGGTGGCCGTCGGGCGGGCCCCGGTTGCGGGGGCGGCGCCACGTTGCCAGCCGCTACGTTGCCATTCATTGGCGTGATGATCGACATCCATGACGCCATGGCGTTTCATGATATCCACGACGGCGTTGGCCTTTGCGTCATCGGCCTTTACCGAGACCAACGCATTGCCGCGGCGCACGCCTTCGGAATAAACCTCGGCGTCGCTGTCTTCCACATCCAAGCCCAAGA
>JAJZCU010000171.1 GCA_021828935.1 Planctomycetota bacterium
CGCGCGCCCGTCGCGGCCCAATGGGCCGGCGCGGGCGGCTAACAGGTTTGGCCACGGGTTTGAACTTTTTGCTACCCCGGCGCGTTCGCCTGCACATGACGTTCCGGCCCCGGCCGCCGGCGCGCGCCGGCGTCCCGGCACCGTCCGCGGTTCGCCGCTTAACGATCAACCCGCGCTCCCCCGTCGTATCCGCGTCTATCCGCGTCATCCGCGGTCCACGCCGCCGCCGAATCTGTGGGAATCCGCTCCCCGTCGAATCTGTGTTAATCTGCGGGCGCCCTCTGGGCGATCTGTGGATAAAATGCCCCTCGCCAACCTGCGCCTGCCGCTGGACGGGCGCGACCGGCGGTCGCGGCTTTATGGGCGAACGCTGCGCATCACCGGGGCCATCTTTGGATGAAAATCCGACCGTTTTTACCATGCCTACCCCCGTCGGCAAAATTTCGCATTCACGACCTTGCTTTATTCCGCCGAATGACGTACAGTACGTCCATGCAACATTCCGCGACTGCCATGTGCAGGTTCGGAATGATTCCATAGCGTGAGTTCCAGCGGCCAGGTGAGGCGCGGGTGTAATTCGCTTTCCAGCGGACGCCTGTTACCCTCAGCCGTGGCGGTTGAGATTGTGAGGATACCATGACCACCCTTTCCGGGGCGCGGCCAGCTGCGCCCAAACCTGCCGAACGTTTCCCCGAAATCCCGCCTGAAAAATCCGCGGACAAAGTTGGCGATAAGCCGTCCATTGAGGTGCGCCAACCCGACACCACCGCCGCCCTGGGCTTGCCGCTGTTGGGCCGCCCCACCGGAAAAACCAACCGCTTTAACGGCAAGACCGGCGCCCAGATTTTAATGCAGATGTTGGTCGAACACGACGTTTCCGACGCGTTTGGCTATCCCGGCGGCGCGATTCTGCCCACCTTTGACCAACTTTACGAAAAGCCGCTCAATTTTATATTAGTCCGCCATGAACAGGGCGCCGGCCACATGGCCGATGGCTACGCCCGCGCCACCGGCAAGCCCGGCGTGGTGATTGTCACCAGCGGCCCCGGCGCCACCAACACGGTCACGCCGCTGGCCACGGCATTCATGGATTCCATTCCAATTATTGTCTTTTCCGGGCAGGTGCGCACCCATGTCATTGGCAATGACGCCTTTCAGGAGGCCGATGTCACCGGCATCACCCGGCCCATCACCAAGCGCAATTATTTGGTGAAAAATGTCAATGATCTGCCGCGGATTATTAATGAAGCATTCTTGATTGCCACCACCGGCCGGCCCGGCCCGGTGCTCGTTGACCTGCCGGTGGATGTGACCACCAGCAAGGTGGAGGGCGTCATTGATGACACGCCGTATCTGCCGGGCTACCGACCGAAGCTCGCCGGCCACAGCAAGATGATCGGCCATGCCGCGGAAATGATCAACGCCGCGCGCAAGCCCATGCTGTATGTCGGCGGCGGAGTGTTAAGCAGCAACGCGGCGGCGGAAGTGCGGGCGTTGGCGGAAAAGGGCAACATACCATGCACCACCACGCTTTTGGGCCTGGGCGCCTTTGATGAAAACAGCCCGTTAAGCGTGCATATGCTGGGCATGCACGGCAGCGCGTACGCCAATTACGCCGTGCAGGAATGTGATTGTTTAATAGCCGTCGGCGCCCGGTTTGACGACCGCGTCACCGGAAATCTGAAGATGTTCGCCCCCAAGGCGCGCATCATTCACATTGATATCGACCCCACGAGCATCAGCAAAAACGTGAAGGTTGACGTGCCGGTGGTCGGCGACGCCCGCATGTGTTTGCAGGAAATTACGCAACAGATACAACGGCGGGACCGCGAAGAATGGTTTGCGCAGATCCGGCAATGGAAGGAACGGTATCCGTTTACGTATAAAAACGACTCCGCACTGGCCAAGCCGCAGGCGGTGATCGAAGCGATTAATAAAGTCACCGCCGGCAAGGCCGTGTTTACCACCGGCGTGGGGCAGCACCAGATGTGGGCGGCGCAATTTATTCGCTGGAGCGTGCCGCGCAGCATGATCACCAGCGGCGGTCTGGGCACCATGGGCTACGGACTGCCCGCGGCCATTGGCGCTCAGGTGGGCCGGCCCGGCGAAATGGTCATCGACATTGACGGCGACGCCTCGTACATCATGACCGCCATGGAACTGGCCACCATTCGGCAGTACAACCTGCCGGTGAAGGTGGCCATATTAAACAACAATTTCCAGGGCATGGTGCGGCAGTGGCAGCAGTTGTTTTATAAGGGCCGCTTTTCCCACAGCGAAATGTTCAACCCGGATTTCGCCGCCATGGCGGAAAGCTTTGGCATACGCGGCATCCGCTGCGAAAAGCCCGAAGATGTGCTGAAATGTGCCCGGGAAATGGTGGAACACCCCGGCCCGTGCGTGGTCGATTTTCTATGCGAAACCGCTGAAAATGTGTATCCCATGGTCGGCACCGGCAAGGGTCTGCATGAAATGGAACTGGGGGTTGTTGGTTGCACCCCGCCCAACAGTGGCCGGGAGATGGGCACGCTGGCCTGATGGCCGGTTTGCGGCCGTGGCGCGCCCAGGGCCCGCAACTCGCCCCGGACCGGGCTTGCTCACTGTTTTCTTATGCCGTATATAACAGCCATGGATCGGCTTGGCCGGTGGCGTCGGCGCCGCACCAAAGCGGCCGTTGGCGCCCGGGCTTACATTGAAAGGATTTTAACTGATGAAATTTAGCAGGAAATTCTCGGTCACCGTGCTGGCCCTCGTCGCCGCCGGGTGGTGTATCTCTCTGGCGGGATGCACGCCGGATGTGGGCCAACCCAACGACGTGATCCGCGCCCAGGCGCGGGCCAGGAGAAGGCCGCAGAAACCCAACTATCTTGATGAGCCGCCGGGTCTGGCGCCCGACCTGCCGCCGCCCCCGCCGCTGCGTCGGCGCGACCGCCATTAAAACCACAAGCGCCCGACCCGCGGGCCGGCGGCGTTTGAAACCGCCACTGGTGCGCGGCGGGATCGGAACCCTGGCGCTTGGGCTCTGATACCCCGGCCCGCCGTCACGGCCCGCACGCCCGATCCGGGCGGGGCCGCGCCAATTTTTTGGAGTATCCCATGCGTTCCGTTCTTTCCGCCCTGGTGATGAATGAGCCCGGCGTGCTGTCCCATGTCGCGGGCATGTTTTCCGCGCGCGGGTTTAATATAGATTCACTGGTGGTGGGCCGCACCGAAGACCCCGCCTTCTCCCGCATGACAATTATTGTCAATGCCGATGAGCGCGTGCTGGATCAGGTGCGCAAACAACTGGCCAAAATTGTCACCGTGGTCAAGGTGCGGGACTTCAAAGACCTGCCCTTTGTGGAGCGGGATTTAATGCTCATTAAAGTGGCCACGCCGCCGGGCCGCCGGGGCGAGATCAACGAATTGGTTAATATTTTTCGCGGCCGCATTGTGGACGTGGGGCTGCACACGCTCATGATCGAAATGTCCGGCGAGGAAGAAAAGCTCGACGCATTTATTGATATGGTGCGCCCCTACGGCATCCGCGAACTCGCCCGTACCGGCGTGATCGCCATGCCACGCGGCGGCGCCACCGGAAACGGCGAACAAGAAGAAGTTGCACGCAGCGAACGGCAACCGCTGGCCAAGCCTGGCCGGGCCGAACCCGCCGCCAAGCGCGAGCCCACGGCCGAAGAAATGCAGGCAATCCCGCCGGGATGAGTCATGGACGAGGAATTTGGCGGCCAAGTTGGCCTCCCGCCTTTTAACCCGGCGTCTCAGCGCTCTGTGCGCCTCAGCGGTTTATTTATAACCTTCCATCGTCGTGGGCATTCACGCACCCTGTGCTGCCCCGCTGACGGCAAACATTCTGCCAAGATCCAACGGTCGGGCCAAAAAGTAACAGGCCGTAAAACTGGGTCAATCGGCCGTCCGCAGTATATAATGCTCACGGAGCGCCGTTTATGTCCATTACCACCACATCACGCATGACCGCACGAGAGTTTATGCAACTGGCGGAGGATCCACATGAAGTGCGCAGAGAATTGGTTGATGGAGAAATCATTGCCAGCCCCAGCCCGACGCCCCGGCATTCCGCCGCTGATAGCATTCTTCGCGCAATGCTTGTCAATCATGTCCGAGCCAACGCGCTGGGCCGTATTTTCGGCGATGTGGACAATGTGGTTTCCGAATTCACGGTCCGCCGGCCTGACATATTTTATTTCTCAACAAATCGCCTGCATCTTGTAACGGCGGACGCCATTAAAGGACCGCCGGATCTGTGCATTGAGATCATCAGCCCGTCGAGCCACCGCACGGATCGTTCGAAAACACTTCTTGAATATGCCGCGTTTGGCGTGGCGTATTATTGGATAATCGACCCAAAGGCCAAAACGGCCGAGGCATTTGCGCTCGTGGATGGCCGCTATGCCTTGACCGGCAACGGAAGCGGAGATCAAACCGTGCATTTTTCGCCGTTTCCGGAGTTGGAAATCCCGCTGGGTGAACTCTGGTGGCCGGAGAAATAACGCGCTGCACGCCGTCTTGACGATCATCCCGCCGGCGCCGCCACGCCACGGGCGACCGCCGCACTTGCCGGCCGAACGCTCTTCATCCATGCCGGGCGGAAATACAGCACCCAGGCGCCCATCGCCCAGAGCGCCAGGTGGGAATACATCACCACGCCCTCGGGCCGCATGAAGTAAAATGTGGGCAGGCGCGGCAGGGTGTTGGCGACAATGTACAGGGCCATGAATGTTAAAAAAGCGGCTTCCAGCTTCGGGTTGTGCTGGTTCCAAACCATGTGGCACAACACCATGATCAGCGGTATGGCCATCACAAAATAATGCATGTGGCACACCGGGCTGACCAGGATCATCACCAGCGTGAGCATGGAAAACACCAGGGCGTCGCGCAGGGCGTATTCCGGCGTAAAGCCGCCAGCCCCCCACGCCGGCGCCAGCGTAGCCAATGTTAATAATCCGCTTAAAATAATCCAGGCCGCCTTCACGCCGTCGTTGATGTGTTCAGGATGGCCGGGCCGGGCGGGCGTATCAAATTCATTGTGAAAAATCGCCAGAATCGACTCATTGTCGGCCGTGCCCACAAGCTCGCCGCCGCGGTCGGCCTTCCCTTTTTTCACCGCCGCCGGGTGGTACAACACGTTAAACAATTCAACGTTGTAGCGCCACGCGCGGGCCGGGCCCACCACCAGCGCCGGCAGCGCCAACTGGCAGGCCAGCACGGCCATGCCGGCGCCCAGCAGCATGCGCCAGTCGCGCCGCCGAGCGGGAAACGCCAGCAAAAACAATGGCATGACCTTCACGCACACGCCAATGCCAATCCAAATGCCCGCCCACCAACGCCGCGAGTACAGCGCCGCCGCCAGGGCCAGGCACAACACCATCATTAGCAATAAATTAACCTGTCCGCGCGATAGCGTGCTGCCGATGGCCGGCAACCCTATAAGGATGGGCACCATGCGCAGCGCCCACCATCGGCGGCTGCCCACGCCGCCCCGCGTGATTTCCCAGTCATCGCTGCGGGCCTCCAGGGCGTTGGCCAGCACATGCACGCCAATAAACAAAGTTATAACGCTAAAAATATACCAAAGCGCCACCGAGACCACGAATGGCGCCATCCAGGCCCCCGCCGGCGCCCCGCGCGGCGGCAGCGCAAATGGCGTTAACAAAATGGCCAACAGCGGCGGGTAG
>JAJZCU010000172.1 GCA_021828935.1 Planctomycetota bacterium
TATGCGGGCGTGCTTGCCGGCGCCGAGCCCATTGGCGTAAAAATTGCGGCAACGCTGGACACGGCGCCGCAGGTGCTCATTGATTTTTCCGCCCCGCAGGCCACCGCGCGGCTCATTGACGTTTGCCGCGAGCAGCGCATCGGTATGGTTATTGGCACCACCGGGCTTACTGCCGCCGAACATCAGTACATTGACCGCGCGGCCGCCGACATCGCAATCTTGCAGGCCACCAACACCAGCCTGGGCGTGCATGTACTGCTGGCTGCCGCGGCCCGCATCGCCCGAGAACTGGGGCCGGAGTATGACATTGAAGTGGTGGAAACGCACCATAGGCACAAAAAAGATGCGCCGTCGGGCACCGCGAAATCCATTGTTGAAGCGATTTGCGCCGCCACCGGCCGCTCCCCGGCGGAACATGTTGCCCACGGCCGCCACGGCGCGGCGGCGCTGCGCGAACCAAAGAGCATTGGCGTACATTCCTTGCGCATGGGTGATGTGGTGGGTGAACACACCGTGTATTTTGCCACCGAAGGTGAGCGCGTTTCGGTGGGCCATGTGGCCACCACACGTGATACGTTTGCGCACGGCGCGCTGCGCGCGGCGGAATTTATCAGCCGGCAAAGGCCGGGGCGTTATGGTATGGCGCAGGTGCTGGGGCTTGAGCATTAAGGGGGAAGATGCATGTGCGGGCTGGGAGGCAACTCACTTTTGGCGCGGCGGCTGATTTTGGGCCGATACCATTAGCGTCTTTCCAATCTGGCGCCTTTAAAGGGAACCGAGCATGGACTCGCTAATTATTGATGGTGGCGTTCGCCTTCGCGGTTCGGTGAAAATCAACGGATCGAAAAACGCCGCGCTGCCCATTATGGCCGCGAGCCTGTTGGCCGATGGTCCCTCGGTTCTGCGCGAGGTGCCGAATCTTTCGGATATTCATCATCTGGTGGCGCTGCTGAAGGAACTGGGCGCCCAGATTGAGCACCAGGCGGACGGTTCGCTGCGCGTGGAAATTGTGGATTCGGCCAATTCGCACGCGCGGTACGACTTGGTGCGAAAAATGCGTGCCGGCATCTGCGTGCTGGGGCCCCTGCTGGCCAAACGCCGTTATGCCCGCGTTTCCATGCCCGGTGGGTGCGCCATTGGCGATCGCCCGGTGGACCTGCACGTCCGCGGGCTGCGGGCCCTGGGCGCGGATATTCAGTTGGATGGCGGCGACATCGTGGCCCGGGCCGACAAACTGGTGGGCGCCGAGATTTTCCTGGGAGGAAATTTTGGTTCCACCGTGCTGGGCACCGCCAACATTATGTGCGCCGCCACGCTGGCCCGCGGCACCACGGTTATTGAATGTGCCGCCTGTGAGCCGGAAGTGTCTGATCTTGCTCATTATTTAAACGCCATGGGCGCGAAGATCACCGGGCAGGGCACGCCGCGCGTCGTCATTGAAGGCGTGGAGGGCCTCACCGGCTGCCCGTACACCGTGGCGCCCGACCGCATTGAGGCCGGCACATTCATGGTGGCCGCCGCCATTACCAACGGCGAAGTGCATCTGGAAAATGTGCGACTGGACCACTTGATGGCCGCCACGGACAAACTGCGCAGCATCGGCGTATTGGTGGAAAAAGCCAACGGCGGCTGCACCGTGGCCTCCGCCCGCCGACTGGAAGCCACCGTGATTACCACGCAGCCCCATCCCGGTTTCCCCACCGATTTGCAGGCCCAGTTCATGGCATTGTTAACCATTGCCGACGGCAACAGCGTAATAACTGAGAAAATTTTCCCAGACCGCTTTCTGCACGTCGCCGAACTTTCGCGCTTGGGCGCGCATCTTCATAAAGAAGGCGCCACGGTGATCATCGAAGGCCAAAAACGCCTGGAAGGCGCCCCCGTGATGGCCAGCGACCTGCGGGCGTCCGCGGCACTGGTACTGGCCGGCCTGGTGGGCCGGGGCACCACCACCGTGAACCGGGTCTACCACATTGACCGCGGGTATGAACGCATCGAAGAGCGGCTGAACGCTTTGGGCGCGAAAATCAAGCGCATTAACCAACAGGAATTGGAAGGGTGACGGGGCGCGAAGCTTTTAGCGTGCAATTTTTTAGCAAAAGCGCTAAACACCCGGTCGAGCTGACCACTGCGGCGGCCAGCGGGCCCAAGATTTGTTTCCCACTTCGTCGTATCCGCGTTCATCCACGTCATCCGCGGTTCTCCTGGACGCCACCGCCAAACTGCAACGCGGCGCCGATTTACTGGCATAGCCGGGAAAAACTACCGTCCATTCTTGCGAGACACCGCCCTGCAAAATCTGGGTCGCGCACAGGCCCTTTTAAGCATGGAGCCCTTCCGCATTCGCGCGCCGCCTCCCCCGAAAAAGGCGTGCCGTAGCGAGCCCGCCTCAGCTCAGCCATAGTCGCATAATTCCGCATTTGGCAGAACTTTTTCCGACATGCAAGCGTACCATGTGGAAAGGCGTTTCGATGAATGCGCGTCGCGTCCGCACGCCGATCGGAAGCATTGGCAAAAACGAGGCAAACTATGGCCGCAGAAAATTCGGTTGTCGCAGTTTATGAGACGCACACCGCCGCTGAATCGGCCGTGAAGGCCCTGCAGCAGGCGGGATTTGACATTAAAAAACTTTCAATTGTGGGCAAGGATTACCACACCGAAGAACATGTTGTGGGGTACTACACGGCGGGCGACCGCATGGCCTATTGGGGCGGCATGGGCGCGTTTTGGGGTGGCCTGTGGGGGCTGCTGTTCGGGGCCGCCTTCTTCTGGGTGCCCGGCATCGGTCCGCTGCTGCTCGCCGGCCCGGTGGTGTCGTGGCTGGTTGGCGCACTGGAGGGGGCCGTTGTCGTCGGCGGGTTAAGCGCCGTGGGCGCGGCTTTGTTTAGCGTCGGCATTCCCAAAAATTCAGTATTAAAATATGAGCAGGCCATCAAGGCGGACAAATTTTTGGTCATTGCCCACGGAACCATGGAAGACGTGCATCGGGCCCATGAAATCATGCGTCTGCACGCCCCGCTGGAGAGCGCGGTGCATCCTGGGGAAACACCGGAAACGGCCAGCGCCGCGGCGCCATCGCAAATTCGCCAGTCCTTGTAACTGACGCCGTCAAGTGCGCGTTCGGATGTTCAACCGCCGGCGAATGGCCAACACCATTTCTTGTTCCCTGGCCGGCTCGCTGATGGTCCGGCGTGCGGTCGGTCCAACCAGCAGGCGGCCCCACAGTCCGCCGCCACGGTTTGACGGACCCCATTGTCATTGTCATGCTATGGCATTATTGCGCTTTACCAAGCCGCATTTGTATGACCCGAGTGCCGCATTTTTTTGTGCCAGCTTTTACCCTTTCGCTGCTGGGCCCCGCCGCCATGGGCCGCGCGTTACCTGCTCGCGCGTCAGCGATGCCGGCCCTCCGCGTCGGAAATAAAAGCATCGCATGGCGCGGGCGGGTGATCGATGGCGTGTTACGCCAGGTCGCAATTCATAACCAAACAACGCATAAGACCCTGACGCTGCCGGCGCCTTGCTTTACCATTGTGCTCAATGGTCACGCCGCCCTGAATTCGACCGATTTCACTCTCGCCGGTCCGCCTGAATATGTTCCGCTGCCCGCGCACCGACGGGTCTTAAAACTGGCGCTGCGTTTCCCTGGTCGCGAAATTGTCGCCCACTTTATTAACACCAAACATCATTTGAACGCCACTTGGCGCGTGCGCGTCCGCCGCGGCGCCAACTACCTGCGGGAAACAATCACGCTCCGCGCCACCGGCGCCCCGGTCGCCGTTCGCAAGATTATATTATTTAGCAACCGCGTTCCCGGCGCTGAAATGGCGGGGAAAGTGGAAGGGTCTCCCATTGTTGCCGGGCGCTTTTTTCTGGGCTATGAAAATCCCATGGCCGCGAACGCCGTGGGTAAACATTCGTTGGCGGTTTGCGCCTTCACGCCGTTTGCCCATCTGACAAAAGGCCGGCCCCTGCGCGGCGGTTGCGTGTTCGGGGTGGCCCCGGCCGGGCAAATGCGGCGCGCTTTTCTTGCGTATATTGAACGCGAGCGTCCACGGCCGTACCAGCCCTTCCTGCACTACAATTCCTGGTATGATATTGGCGGCGGGGCCCAGTACAATCAGGCCCAATGCCTGCACGCCATCCAGGCCATTGGCGCGCAACTGGTGAAAAAACGCGGCGTAAAACTTGACAGTTTTTTGTTTGATGACGGCTGGGACAACTACCACAAGCTCTGGGCGTTTAATAAGGGCTTTCCGCACGGTTTCACGCCGTTGTGGAAGGCCGCCGCCAAATACCATGCGGGCGTGGGCGTTTGGCTCTCCCCCTGGGGGGGCTACGGCGCAGCGCGCGTACAACGTTTGAAATATGGGCGCCAGCACGGGTATGAAACAAATGCCTCCGGTTTTGATCTGGCCGGCCCAAAGTACTATCGCCGCTTCCGCGCCATTTGCCTGCGCCTGGTGAAAAAATACCATATTAATTCATTCAAGTTCGATGGTTTGGCCGCCAACGGCAGGCGCGCAATTCTCGAAGGCCGCGCCATGCTGCGGCTGGACCGCGACCTGCGCGCCGCGGAACCACATTTATATATCAGCCAAACCACCGGCACATGGGCTTCCCCGTTTTGGCTGTTGTACGCCGATTCAATCTGGCGCGGCGGCGCCGACCACGCCTATCAGGGCGCCGGTTCCTGGTGTCAACGCTGGCTTACCTACCGCGATGCCCAGACCTACCGAAACGAGGTCCAAAGCGGCCCGCTGTACCCCCTTAATTCCCTCATGCTGCACGGCATTATTCTGGCCCGCTTCACCAGGCATCTGCATGCGATGAGCAATCGCGATTTTGCCGACCAGGTCTGGTCATTCTTCGGCACTGGCACGCAATTGCAGGAACTGTATCTGACCGCCCATTTGTTAAATAACACCAAATGGAATGTGCTGGCCAGGGCCGCCAAATGGTCCCGCAAAAACGCCGGTGTGCTCGTGGATACGCATTGGGTGGGCGGCGATCCGGCCAAAGCGCAAATTTATGGCTGGGCGGCATGGTCTGGCCGCGGCGCCATTTTGGTATTACGAAACCCCGCCCCCAAACCGGCCACGTTCACGGCCAACATTGGCAGGCTGTTGCAACTGCCCCGCGGCCCGGCCGGCGCCGCTTTCTCCGAAAACTTTTTCAACCAGCGCCGGCACAGCGCCGCCCCCCACGTTACAAAACTGATCCCCGGCCGCAGGCACACGTTCAAATTGCGGCCGTTTCAGGTGCTGGTGTTGGAATCATTCCCCCAGTCATATCCGCGTTGATCGGGGGCGCCCTCTGGGCCATCCGCGGTCAGCACATGGGATCGCCGAATTATCAACTGTCGCAAGACAGGACGATATGTATTATCACGCTCCGGAGATTGGACGGTTACACGCCATACCGGGACGGGTGTGCCGTTGCCTCCCTTGGAGGCCTGACAATAGCCAGGGATAAAATCCCTGGTCGTCCAAGCCGTATAAATTGATAGTCCCCTTGGGGACGAATGAATGTTTCGTGCGTTATTGTGCGCGGATTTCGGGAACCGCGGTTCAGCCGTGCCTGCGTTCCAAGGGTTCACCCATGGCTATTTTCCGACGCCCAGAGGCTTACGGGGTAACGGCTGGCGTGGGTTTCTTCCATATTGCATCTGGCCCAGGGCCTTAGACGCC
>JAJZCU010000173.1 GCA_021828935.1 Planctomycetota bacterium
TTGGGAAATCCGAGCGCGAAAACGAAATCTGTCAGGAAATTATCGCCATCGCCCGCCACGCCGGGCGCGAAGTGTTGGTCGATCCGGCCCTGATTGCGGATTATCAAAAATACCGGGGCGCCGCCGCCATTACCCCCAACCGCACCGAAGCCGAATTGGCCACGGGCCTGAAACTCGCGGACAGTTGGCAGGCCGCCCCGCAACTTGCGACCGCTTTAATGGACCGTCTGGACCTGCAGGCGTGCATTCTCACCCTGGATCGTCACGGCATGTATTTGTTAAAGCGCGATCAGCCCGGCGCCATGCATTCCACGCGCCCGCGCACCGTGTATGATGTCACCGGCGCCGGCGATATGGTATTGGCCGTGCTGGCCATGGCCCGCGCGGGCGGCGCCACATGGGAACAGGCCGTGGATCTGGGCAACATCGGCGGCGGCTTGGAAGTTGAAAAATTTGGATGCGTGCCCCTTTCCCGTGAAGAAATTATGCAGGACTTGCTGGAGCACCAGTCCCGGCGAATGGGTAAGCAGCGCACGGGGCGCGAACTGGCGCTGGAACTGGCCCGCCGCCGCCAACGCGGCGAGAAAATTGTGTTTACCAACGGCGTTTTTGATATTCTCCACGCCGGCCATGTGCAGTACCTGGCTTTCGCCCGAAATTTAGGCGATTTGCTGGTGGTGGGCGTCAATGCCGATGACTCCGTGCGCCGGCTAAAAGGGCCCGCCCGCCCGGTCAATTCGCTGGCTGATCGCATGGCGGTACTGGAAGCTCTGGCTGCGGTTGATTACATTGTGCGCTTCGACGACGATACGCCCGAAGAGTTGGTGCGCACGCTAACCCCGGATATTCTGGTAAAAGGCCAGGATTACGCCGGGCAGGCGGTGGCCGGCGGCGCGTTGGTTGAAGCGCGCGGCGGCAAGGTGATATTCGCCCCGCTGCTGGAGGGGCGCTCCACCACCGGCGTGATCGCCCGGTCGCGGCGCGATGCGTAAAGGTTAATAACCCAGCGCCGGCTGCGACTGGTTTTATGCCGCAATGCGCTGGAATGCATTGATAAGGAAGACATGGCCGAACGCGCGATATTTCTGGACCGCGATAACACCATTATTGCCAATGACGGCTACTTGGGAGACCCCGCCAAGGTGCGCCTGATGCCCGGCGCGGCCACGGCCATCGCGGCCCTGCGCCGCCTGGATTATCGCGTGATCGTGGTCAGCAACCAAAGCGGGGTGGCCCGCGGCATGTTTGATGAAAACGCCGTGGAAGCCGTCAATCAGGAAATGTGCAAACAACTGCGCGAACAGGCCGGCGCCCACATTGACGCCAGCTATTACTGCCCCTTTCATCCCGACGCCATTAAACCGGAATACAAGCAAGACCATCCGTGGCGCAAGCCCCAGCCCGGCATGTTGCTGCAGGCCGCCGAGGATTTTTCGCTGGACCTCCGGCAATCGTGGATGGTCGGCGATCAACCGCGTGACGTGGCCGCCGGCGCCAGCGCCGGCTGCCGCACCATCCTCGTGCGCCAAATGGAAAACCCGGCCCCCGACGCCGACCCGCTGGGCACCGCGGTCACGCCAAATTTTATTGTAAAATCATTGGCCGACGCCGCCCGCGTGGTGGCGCGCGAAGGCTTTAACCAACTGCGCGAATCGCCCCCCACGCCCCTGGCCGCCCCCGTTGAACCGCCCGAACCAGCCGCCCCAACGGCCAATGCCAACGCCGATGTCGCGGTTCAAGCCCCGGCGCCATTGCCCGTACATCCGCCCGCCGAACCGCCGGCCGCCGCCGCGCCGCCCGCTGAACACCTCGCAACCATTGAACAGATTGTCAGTCGTATATCGCCGAATGGGCCAAACAAGGCCGTGGAAGGTTTGCGGCCGGTGCTGGAAGATATTTTGCAGGAATTGCGGCGGCGCAACCGTGAACAACAAATACCCGAATTTTCCCTGGGCCGTATGACCGCGGCAATTGTGCAGGCCTTCGTGCCTTTCTTCCTTTTCATGGCCGCCTGGGACGCCATCGCCGCCGCCGAAGTAAAAAACACCGGCGCCCTCTGGTTCTGGTTCACCCGCACCACCGGCCAACTCACCGCGCTGATGTGGCTGCTGGCCGCCGTGGTATTTCAGGTGTTCGTGATGGCATTGTATTACAATAGTAAAAAATAGCAGCCCCATCAGAGCCCAAAGCGTAAGCGCCGGCCCGTCGTCGTCATCATGGGACCGGGGTGTGGCAAAATTTTCGGGATCGATTTTAGTTGTTGGAAACGACGTGAACTTGCCAGAACCGTTCGGTTTGGCTGCTCTGGGCCAAGGCTTCCATCGCGCAATGACCGCCGTCGCAATTGGCCCAGGTCGTTTCGACAGGAATATCTCGCGCGCCACAGCTGGTCGCGCGGGGGGCGGCGGCGCCGAGATGTAATGTGCGTGCGATGGGGCACGGCATCAAAAATTCGAGACAATAGCCATGCTTCCCAGTGGTCGGGGCGCCGCGCGAACACGGCCATTCGGACGGTAAGGCGACGATAGCGGCGGGATTACTAAACCGCTGATTACGCTAATCTACGCGGATAGGGACGGCGGGACACCCAATTTCTCCGACGAAATAGTTAAATCATAACATTCCAAACTAAAATGGATGCGGCGATCCACTGCTTGTTTTGCCGACTACCATTATCGATTTCGGTCGTATCCGCGTTCATCCGCGTCATCCGCGGTTCCCGCCGTTCTGCCTTATAACACGCATATGCGACACCGCCTTCTGCGGTTCCGCAGGACCGACTGGCCCGGGAAAACGCCCAACAAGGTCGCATTCCGCACGGTTTTACGCGCCCCCCGAAATGCCATACCTTTTACGCCCCCGCGCCCGGGCCGCCACCCTTTCGGCGCTGGTGACATTGCGGTAATCTACAGGGTATTGCCGTTGCCGGAGTGTGCGTTGTGCCGTTGAAAATTGCCATGATCGGGGCCGGGTCCATTGGGTTCACCCGGCGGTTAATGCAGGATATTCTGGCCGTGCCGGAATTGACCGACGCCCATTTTGCCTTAAGCGATATTTCTGACAAAAATTTGGATATGGTGCGGCAGCTCTGCCAGCGGGACGTTCAGGCCAACAAGCTGCCGACCCAGATTTCCGCCACCACCGAAGCCCGCGCCGCCATTGCGGACGCCGATTATGTCATTTGCACCATCCGGCAGGGCGGGCTGGAGGCGTTTGGAACCGACATTGATATTCCACTAAAATATGGGGTGGACCAATGCGTGGGCGATACGATCTGCGCCGGGGGCATCATGTACGCCCAGCGCACCATTCCCGCGTTGCTGGGCTTCTGCCGGGACATCCGCGAAGTTGCCAAGCCGCACGCCTTGTTTCTTAATTATTCAAATCCCATGGCCATGAACACCTGGGCCTGCAACAAATATGGAAAAGTGAAAACCATCGGGTTGTGCCACGGCGTGCAGGGCGCCCACTGGCAGATTACCGATTGCATCCGCCGGTGGGCCATCAACGAAGGCATGATTTCACCCGAACATAAAATGGACAAGCGCGAAGTGGACGTGATCGCCGCGGGCATCAACCACCAGACCTGGTTTATTAAGGTTCAATGGAACGGCATGGATTTAACCAGCAAGATGCTGGAAATGTTTGAGGCGCATCCGGATTATCCGCGCACGGAAAAGGTGCGCATTGATGTGTTGCGCCGCTTTGGCTATTACTCCACGGAAAGCAACGGCCATTTAAGCGAATACCTGCCGTGGTATCGCAAGCGGTCGGAAAACATCAAGGACTGGATTGATCTCTCCGCGTGGATCAACGGCGAAACCGGCGGCTACTTGCGCGTGTGTACCGAGGGCCGGAATTGGTTTGAAACCGATTTCCCAAACTGGCTTTCCGCCCCGGCGCCGCAGATCAGGGCTGACCAACGCAGCGAAGAACATGGCTCGTACATTATTGAAGCGCTGGAAACGGGCCGGCCGTACCGCGGGCACTTCAACGTGATCAACCACGGGCATATTAAGAATCTACAGGACCGCTGCGTGATAGAAATTCCCGGTTACGCCGACCGCAATGGCGTCAACATGCCGGTGGTGGGCGACCTGCCGCTGGCCTGCGCCGCAACCTGTTCGGCCAGTGCGCGGGTGCAGGAAATGGGCATGGAAGCGGCCGTGCATGGCGACGTGACGCTGTTGAAACAGGCCATGCTGCATGACCCACTGGTGGCGGCGGTATGCATGCCTGAAGAAGTGTGGCAAATGACCGATGAAATGCTGGTGGCGCAAGCGCAATGGCTGCCGCAATACGCCAAAGCGATCACGCCCGCGCGACAGCGGCTGCGTGACGCGGAAGAACACGGCACGCGCGTGAAACTGCGCGACACCGCCGGCGCGGCGCGTCTGCCCACGAAGAGCGTGGAAGAAATGTCTCAGAACGCCGCCTCCGCGCGGGCCAACGCCCACGCCGCCGACAAGGGCAACATGACGCATGACCCGCGTGCGGAAAACCGCCCGAAAGCGAATCACGCCAGCCGCGCGCCAAAAAAGGGCAAATCCTCCGTCGCTGGAAGAAGTTGACCCCTTCAGGGATAATTGCGGCGGTCGGCGGCGGCACAGAAGCCGTCCGCGCCAGCGTTTCAATGCACATCAACACAAAGGCACTTTTTTATGGTAAAACGCACGCTTGCAGCCGCGACCCTCCTGGCGGCGCCCCTGTATTTATCCGCCTGCGCCCGCCCGGTGCGCCCCGTGGCCATTCCGCCGGCCTCTGACCGCAACGCCTATCAACCCATTCCGTATGACCGGCCTTTGCCGCCGGACGCCACGGGATACCAACGCGGCATTGAAACCCGCCATGTTCCGCTGCCCGGCGAACGGGCGTTTGTCAGGGCCTACAAACGGGCGCGTGATCCGCGGCTGATGGTGTTGGTGCATGCCGATACGCGGCGACATGCGTATGACCGCATCGGCGCCGGGCCGGGTGATTACCGCGCCATCGCCATTTCCATGATAGATTATTTGAACGCCAACGGGCAGGTGGACATCCGCGACGCGAAGATGCTTAAACAAAAACTTTCCCGCGAAAAATTTTTGGCCGTGGAAAATGGCGATTCATCCGTGCTGCCCCTGCTGCGCCATGAACTGCAAACCGACGTACTGGTGAATATTTCCGCCACGCCCACCAGTCAATCCAGCGCCGGCACGGCGGTGCGCTTAACCGAAGAAGCGCTTTCCACCACCGACGGTCGCATTCTGGCCGCGGATTACGTCGACATGCCGCTGCCAATGTCCAAGACTAACATCAACATGTATACGCGATTCCTGGCGTCCAAACTTATGAGCAAATTGGCCGCGGTGTGGGGCGATGGCGGCGGAACGTCGTTTCACCCAATTGAAGTGCGCATCTACGGGGCCGGAACTGTTGATGGCGTGCTGCGCATCCGCCGGTTCATCGAACGCGTGCGCGGCGTGCATGCGGTGATAAACCGCGGCATCACCGGCGGACGCCGCGCCGGCTATGGCGTGCTGGACGTGCGATATTCCGGTTCGCCCACCGCATTTTATTACGCCCTAAAACGCGAAATGCGACCCACCCGCGGGCTAACCGCCACGGAC
>JAJZCU010000174.1 GCA_021828935.1 Planctomycetota bacterium
GGACCTGAAGCCGGCTCTGAAACTGGCCGGGAAGCTGGCGCCAAAGTCGGTCGGCCTGCACGGCCGGGGCGGAAAGGGCCATCCACTGAACGGAGGCGCTGGCCGGGGCGGCATTGGCGGCGCGGATCCAGGCGGCGGCGGCGCCGGGATTTTGGATCAGGCCAAGGTATTGGGCCCAGGCAAGATTCCAGGGGGTTGCATGGGCGGCGGCGCCAGCGGCGGCGCGGGCTTTCTTTAATAAAGAAAGTCCCTGTTTGGGGTGGCGCTGCTGGGCCAGTTCAATGGCGCGGGCCAGCACAATTTGCGGCGTGGCGCCGTGGGCGCGTTGGGCGGCGGCGAGAATCCGCGACCGCAGACCCAGACGCATCCGCTGGTCAACCGCCGCCAGCAGCATAAACGTTGAGGCGGACAGGGGTGGCTGGCGCCGCAGATCAAAATTTACCAGGGTTTTCGCGGCTGCCGTTTGGCCCTGCATGGCCAGCAGCTTGACCTGCAACGGCAGCATGTTCTGCTGATTGGGAAATCGCTTTTCAATGCTTTGAACCAGCTTCAGCAGATGCGCGATGGCCGGTTTTTGCGTGATTTGCAGACCCGCGGACCGGATAAAAGCCAGGGCCACCAAGGCCCGGCGGTTGTGCGGGGCATAACGCAGCGCCGCATGAATAAGATTCGCGCCGGCAACGAAGCGGCCCTGACTGGCCATGGCTGTGGCGAGGCGAACCAGCGGGCGCGGCCATGCGGGCGCCAGATGGGCGGCGGCCTGCCATTCCTGGGCGGCGCGTTCGGCTTCGCCAACTTTGTTAAACGCATCGCCCAAACCGCAGACGAAGTAGGGATCATTGGGGAAGGTATTGCAGGCGGAGATGTAAACCGGCAGCGGGTTTTGCGCGGATTTTTTAATAGCCGAATTTTGGACCGACTTTGGCGCCAGCTTCCCGGCCAGTTTCAGAGCCGGCTTCAGGTCCAACACCGTGGCCCAGGTTTGGGCCGCCGGCGTGGTTTGTTTTTTCAGGGCTGCCAGGGCCAACCGGGCGGCGGCGGTCTGCTTCAGGCGGATGAGGGCCAGCGTGCGGTATGCCAATAAGTAATCGCGGGCCGCAGCCCCACCATGAATGGCGGGGCTTGTGGTAAATTCCACCACCGCGCGATTGTGCTGCTGCAGCAGCATCTGTTGGCAATACGCTTCGGCGATGGCGCCGGAGGCGTCGTGCGCAGCGCCCTTTTTCAGCGCCCGCGTGGCGGCGGCAAAGTGGCCAAGATTATCAAGTTGGCGCACCAATGGCAGCACAACATCGGTGGGCAATGTTGGCATGGCGGCAAGCTTCAGAGCCAAAGTGTTGGCCTGGGCGCGCCGGCCGGTGAGCAGTTGGGCCAGACTGGCGGTCAGCATGAAAACCGGGCTGCCGGGATGTTTGGCCAGCGTGGTTTTGGCCCAGGCGCGCAGCGCCGCGCGGGGCGATTGTTGGCTGGCCAGGGTCTGCAGGGCCAGCATGGCATATGCGGCTTTGGTGGGAACAAGCGTGGCGGCGCGATTGGCCAGGGCGAAGGCTCGCTTGAATTTGCGCAACTGCGCCAGCGCCACGGCCTTGCCGTACAGCGCCGGCACATCGTTCGGGGATTTTTTCAGGATGCGGTCGGCCAGGGCCACGCATTCGGCGTTCTGCCCGAGCCGCGGCAGAAGATTCAATAGTTGCCGTTGGCATTTTTTATTATTTGGCTGCAGGTACAGCACGCTGCGCAGCACCGAAGCGGTTTGATAAAGATTACGGCCGTGGGGTTCGGGCGTGGCTTCACGGACCTGTGCAAAGGCTTGCAAAGCGGCCAAATCGGAAGGAAACTGGCCCAGATACTGCCCCAAGTCAGAAAGGGCCACGGAGTTGTTGCCCGCCTTGGCGGCGGCCAAACCCTGCGCCCGCAGGCGCATGAAATGTTCATGCAGCATGTGCTTGCGGTAAATGAAGGCGGCGGCGGCCACGCCCGCGCCGCAGGCCAGCACAATGGCCAGAATGCCCAGGCGGCGCACCATTTTTTTGTGTCTGCTTCTCATAGGGTTGTTCCGGGCAATGGATTGGTTGAAGGGGCATTGGGCGTCACGTCAAAGAGTACGTGCTCGTTGGCCGGCGCCGCGAGTCGGGCCGTATCCCAACCGTGGCCGATCCACAGCGGCTGACACGGTGGGCGAACTTTCATGTGGGCGCAACCGCGCGGCCCCCAGGCGCCGTGGCCGAGGCGTTCGATCCCCGGGATGAGCGTATCGGGATCAGAAAAATCGCCGACGAGTCCCGCGGTGAAGGTGTGCAGATCATCGCCGGAAAGTTGGTAAGCGCGGCCGCGCAGGCGCATGGCAACATGGGCCGGCCAGCGCTGCCGCAGGCCCCGCCACAACAGCGCCATGGCGTGAGCGGCCTGCAACGGCGGGCGATCTTTCCAGTAGTGTGCCACGGCGGGATTGCCGGTGAGGGCGAAGCGAATCGGTGGCAGCCACGGGGCGCGGACCGGCGCTGCGGTCGCCTTGCTATTCAATCCGAGCAGAATCACGTCCTGGGGCGTCCAGTATAGACGGTCCAATACCGCTTGCATGTCCAGGCGGAGCACTTCGCGGCCGACCGCAAGAAGAAACAGGTCACTGTTGGCGTCAATTTCCTGGGTTTGACCTGGCCGCACCACCTGCATGCCCTGACTTTTCCAGAGCAGGTCGTGCAAGCCCGGCAGCGTGTAGCCCCAGAGCGTGGGCGCCGCGAGTTGTTGCGGCGCCGAGGCGCCCGCGGGGACCACACGAATGGTGGGTGCGGCAGACGGTGTGAAGGTCAATGCGGTCATGACACCAAAGTGGCCTGGGTTGCGGGGACTGGGGATTCATTGGACAGGGCCACGGCAAAGGGCAGCGGGCCAAGGCGGCGGTACCGTTCGCGAAGCTTTTCATCCATGGATATTTCTTCACCCGGCTCAACAGCGTTGCCGGCGCTGCGTAGCAAATACGTGGAGGCGTTGGACGTGACGCCCTGAAGGTCTTTGCTGGGAGCGCGGTTAAACACGATGCCGCTTAAACGGGCGCCAATGGCGTTGAGTTGATCGGTGGCCCGGCGCGCCGCGTCGTGCTGTTCGCCGCGTGAAATCACCAGGACTGTGGCGTCGGCCTGACTGGCCGCCAGCGATGCTTCCACGCTGCCGATAATCGGGCCGGTGTCCAGAATGATCATATCATAACGGTTCGCGGCCTCGGCAATCATGCGGCGAATGGTATTGGGGGACATGCGCATGCCATGGTGGGCTTTGGTGCGGCCCAGAGGCAGAACAAACAGATTGTGAATTTTTGTCTTCACGACGCAGCGGTCCAGTGGCTTGCCTTCAATGGCGTCCATTAGGCCGCAGGCGCTGCGCTGTTGCAAATTCAGGGCGCGGCTGAGCGCTTTTGGTTCAAGGTAGCCCATGGACTGAAGTTCAGACCCTACGCGGCGCTGCGACTGCTGAGCGGCCGCTAAAGCTTCCTGCAGTTGGCGAGCGGACACGAGATTTTCCCGCACCAGAATTTCGCCCAGGCGGCGCCGGCGTGGGATGCCCAGACGTTCGGTCAATTGACCGCCGACCACGTCACAATCAATAAGTAATGTACGTGCGCCCGAGGCGGCATAGGACATTCCCAATGCCAGTACGATGCTGGTTTTTCCGCTGCCGGGCGCCGGGCTGGTGACGGCCAGCGAATGGGGCCCGCCGCCGGCGCCCACTTGGAGCAACGCCCGGATGGAATGAACGCTGTGGGCGGCCAGGGCCAAATCAAGCGGGCCGGCGCGCCGTGCGGAGAGTTGGGGAATGGCGCCAAGAATGCGTTGGGCCTGGAAGTTGGAGGCCTCGGCATCGCCGACGTTTCGCAGGCGCTGGTTAAACAGCCCCCACAAGAACACGATGCCAAAGCCCATGGCCATGCCGGCGAGGCCGCCGGCGGCGGCGGCGGGCTTGCGCAGGTCGCGGGTGACCTGCGGCGCGTCGCCCCGGCTGATGACGTCAATGCGGCCGCCGGCGCCGGATTCAATATTAATTTGTTCCACGCGGTTTTTGATGCTGGTCATCTGCGCGCGCAGGGCCTTTTCCCGCCGGCGCAGATCCTGTATTTTTTGATACTTTACGCCCAGCGCCAGGGCCTGGGTGCGAATTTGCTGGTAAAGCTGGCCCAGCCGCACTTCCGCGGCGCGCAACTGCTTGAGCGACCGGTGAGCCTTTACGCCGTATTGAATATCCTGCAGCGGCTGTTACGTTGTCGCGTACTGCTTGACTTCCAGACGGGTGGCCTGCAAAGCGGCCTGCAGCTTGCGCACGCGCGGGTTGCGGGCGGTTACGCCAAAGAGCTCCATTGATTTTATCTTGCTTTTCAGACCCAGCACCTGCGCCTGCAAGGCGCGAATCTCCGGGTCATGGCGCATGATGCGCTTCACGGTCCAGCGTTTGGCGTGCGGCACTTTGGGGCCGGGCTTTTCCTTGCCGCGCTGCAACACCGCCAGGCGGGCCAGTTCCCACCGGGCGTTGAGGCGGTCCATGATCTGAATTTTATATTTGTAAATACTGGTCAGGGCGTCGGGCCCGAATTGACCGGCCACGGCGGCGATTTGTTCGTGGGTGCTGCGCTGTTGGTTTTGGACGGCGGCGCGGCGTTCCTGCAACACCTGCATCTGCATGTTTTCGCGGGCGTAGTCCCCTTCGCCGTACAGTTTTTTGTAGGCAGCCACCACGGCCCGGGCGCCAATTCGGGCGACTTTGGGATTATGGCTGCTGTACAATACATAAATTAATTGGGTGCCCGAACGGTGCTTGATGGACAGACCGCCCTCAAATGCGCTTACGGCGGCGGGGCTCATGCCGCGCTTCAACGATTCCCAGGCGGGCGTTTGCATGGCCATTTCCGCGGCGCGCTGGCTTTTCAACAAAGATGCCTGAAAGTCAACATACGACCCGAACATGGGCATCATTTGATTCTGCCCGGTGGAATACAAAATGCGCGGCAGCACGGCTTTGATGCGAATGGTGCCGGTGCTGGTATACACCGGTTTTTGCGAACGCCAACCCAAATAAGCGCCGCCCACGGCGGCAATTAGCCCCAGCAAAATGGCCCACTTGTACCGGCCGCGCAGCAACCGGTGAACGATCAGCAGCGGATTGGCCAGGGCATCGACCGGTTCCTGCGAAATCGGTTCCATTTCGGCCTGCGGCGGCGCGTAGCTGCGCAACGGCATGGTGTTGTCGGCGGGACTGATCATGGTTTGACTCCATGGCGTATGGCGTTGATGAGTTTCCAGTTCTTGCCCACGATTTCGTGGAAAAGCTTTACGCGGTCGGCCGGAAGCGTGTCGCCGGGCAGCACCAGTTCAACCTGGGCCGCGCCGAAGAAGCGGTCACGAAAACTGCCCGAATCACGAATAAATTGTTTCATGGTGCGGAGAAAGCGGCCGTTGGGCATGATAAAAAAGTCGGCTACGGAAATATGGGTGGCGGTCTCAAATGAGCCGCGGTGAAAAGCGTACTGTTCGCCGGTAATGGTCACACCCTTGATGGTCCAATTTTTGGGATGGCCCGAGAGCAGTTTCCAGCCATTGCCGGGA
>JAJZCU010000175.1 GCA_021828935.1 Planctomycetota bacterium
TTGCCACAGAACGCGCCGGTGCTATTGGCCGACCGCGATGCGCAGGCCGGCTGCGCAGGGGGGTTAACCTTCGGCTTCGGCGTCTTCGCTTCCGGGTTCACCCCTCCTTTTTTTATCATTCCTTCAGTAAGGACAGGCCGTGTCGTTTCTGCCGACGCGGTACGCGAGACGACACATTTGCGCATCGGCCCGCCCCGCAACGCTGTGAAATTATGCTGCCGCCACGCGCCCGTCGCGGCCCGGCGGGGCCGGCGCGGGCGGCTAACAGGTATGGTCACCGGTTGGAAATTGCGGGTTCTGAACGCGTTCGTATGCACATTAACTTCTGCCCCGGTCGCCGGTGCGCGCCGGATGCCACGCTGGGCATGGCTCCCGCCCCTCAATAACCCTTCCCTGAGCTCACAGCGCCTCGACCGCGGCGCCCTCTTCCTTAAATTGTTTGAGTTTCATGCCCAACGTGCGCAGGCCGATGCCTAGCTCGATCGCCGTGCGTTGCCGATGGCCCTGATTTTTCGCCAGCACCTTGAGTATCGCATCGCGCTCCAGGTCCGCCAGCACCGAACCGCTGCGGCCCATGTTGGCGGCGCCGGGGCCGATGGTAACGGTGGCCAGCCACGGTGAAATGGTCGCGGCGTGCAACACTTCGCCGCTTTCCAAAACCACTGAACGCTCGCAGATATTTTCCAGTTCCCGCACATTGCCCGGCCAATGGTAACGGGCCAGCAACTCCAGCGCCGCGGGTTCAAAAGAGCGCACCGGGCGGCCGTCGCGCTGGGCGATGCGGGCCAGGAAATATTGACAAAGTTCAGCAATGTCTTCCGGGCGGCGGCGCAAGGGGGGCAGGGCGATGGGCACGACGTTCAGGCGGTAAAAAAGATCCTCGCGGAACTTGCCCTGCCGCACCCATTCTTCCAGGTTGCGGTTGGTGGTGGCGATCACGCGCACATCCACGCGCTGCGTCACGCCGGAGCCCACTCGCTCAAACGCCCGTTCCTGCAGCACGCGCAGTAATTTGGCTTGAATTCCCGGGTCAATTTCGCTGATTTCGTCCAGCAACAAAGTGCTGCCGTCGGCAAGTTCAAAGCGGCCTTTGCGTAAACGGTCGGCGCCGGTGAAGGCGCCCTTTTCATGGCCGAACAACTCTGATTCCAGCAGATTGCTGGGCAACGCGGCGCAATTCATGCAGACCATGGGCCGCGATGCCCGCGCCGACTGCTGGTGAATGGCCTGGGCCACCACCTCTTTTCCTGTGCCGCTTTCTCCACTAATTAATACCGTGGCGCCCGCGCTGGCGGCAACCTGCCCAATGCGCAGCCGCACCTCGGCCATGCATTCGGAATCGCCGACCAACATTTTAGGCGGCGTGGCCTCGGCATTGGCCTTGTATGCCTGGTTGTCGGCCACCAATTGGGCGTGGGCCAGAGCCCGGTCCACCACCACCTGAATTTCTTCGCTTTCAAAGGGCTTTTGAATGTAATCAAAGGCGCCCTGCCGCATGGCCTGCACGGCGGTGTTGATGGTGGCAAACGCCGTCATAAGAATCACCGGAACATCGGGCTGTTCAGCGCGCATGCGGGCCAGCAGTTCGATGCCGTCCATTTTGGGCATCTTGAGGTCGGTGATGACCACGGTGGGCCGATGCTGCCGCAGGAGTTCCAATGCGGCCAGCGGTGAATCACAGGAGATGGGCTTGTGGCCGGCGCGCGACATGGCCAGGGCCAGCGAATCGCGCATCATTTCCTTGTCATCCACAATTAAGATATTTGCCATTTAGAAGTACTTCCATGTAAAGATTACCATTTGCTCCCGCGGCGCGGGTTCCGGCCGAATAAACAACATTCACGCCGCGGGCCGGGTCTGGCGTCCAGCCAGTAAACCACCCATAAGTACCCATCATTCCGGCGTTGTCTCCTGGGCTGCGGCGCCCGGCAAAAATAAACGGAACGCCGCGCCGCCCGCGGGCCCATTTCCGGCTGAAATTTCGCCGCCGTGCGCTTGTACAATGCGATGCACAATCGCCAGGCCCAGACCCGTGCCGCTGTCCCGCGTCGTAAAAAACGGGTGAAACATTTTTTCCAGCGCGGGGGCCGCTATGCCCGGACCGTCATCGGCTATTTCCAGCGCCACGCCGAAGTTATCACCAACGCGAATCCGACGCTCTTCCGGCGACGGTGGCAGCAGCCCAATATGAATGTGGCCGACGCAATCGTCCGCATTGGTTCGGCCTTCCGCAATCGCCTGGGCCGCATTGAGCACCAAGTTCAAGAACGCGCGCACCAGCAATGGACCATCTACCAGCACCGTGAGGTCGCGCAGTGCCGGTTCAACATAAACCACCACGCGGGTTTCTTCCAGCACGCCCTGCGCGGCGTCCAACGCTTCCTGAATGATGTCGCCTAAATTTTGCGGTGATTTGTCGCATCGTACATGCTGCGTAAAACCCAAAATGCCCGTTACCAATTCGTTTAAGTGCCGCACCTGCCGGGAAATTTTCTTCACCAGCTCCACGGCCTGCGGCCGGTCGGCAATGTCCTGCGCCAGCGTGGAGGCGTACAGTTGAATGCCCCCCAGCGGGTTGCGAATTTCGTGGGCCATGCCGGCGGCCATTTCACCCAGCGCGGCCAGACGGTTCTTTAATTCCAATTCGCGGTTTTTTTGTTCCAATTGGTCGCGCAGGCGCATGACTTCCGCTTGCAGCTTTTCGTGCGATTCCTGCAAGCGCGCGGTGACGTCGTTGTACATTTTTAATACGTCATACAAATCGCGCACGGACAGCTCGCCCGCCAAAGCGCGGGAAAGATCATCCAGCGGCGGAAGCGCGGCGTCGGTGGATTCAGCGGGTGCATGCACCGGAGCGGTCATGGGCATCCAATTATAAACAATTAACAGCAACGGGCAACGACCGCGAACTGTGAAATTCACGATTCACGCCCGCTGAACGTTGATTGGCGCCAAGTCGCGTTTCATGGCTGGGCGCTCACGCTTCAAATTGCGCCCGGTTGGGCCGCGGCCGGGCGCCGTAGGCCCGCGTGACCTGCGTGCCTGTGACGGTGTGCCGGATCTGGCCGGCCACTTCCTGTTTTTGACGCACCAAAATCTCCTTGTCGGTTTCATCGCGCTCCAGGATGTCGGCCAACAGTTGCCGCACCTGCGTAAGCAGCATGGTAATCACGCCTCGGGCGTCCATGCCGCATTTTTCCAGGGTCTGCTGCCAGCACTCTTTGTACGGCTGCAGGTCACGGTCCAACGGGGCGATCTGGTCCAGCAGGCGGCTGCGGGCGCCCAGGACCGCCATTAAATTCTCCGTGTCATAACTGTTAACATAGTCGGACTGCTTCTTGGCCAGCGCCGCCAGTTCAGTGTAAATGGCGCGTTGGGCCGTCAGGGCGTTAATAAGTTTCTGCTCAAGGGCCGCAGGCCCCGGCGCCGGGTTCATCAGTGGTTCGGGCATTAGTGGTTCGGGCATTTTACCATATCCTTTCCCGAAGCAACGGGATTTTAGCGCCATGCGCGCCATGATGTTCATTTTTCCTGCAACAAAGCCAGCAGGCCGCTGAAATAAGCCCGTCCGGGCGCCAGGCTGCCCCTGCCGAAGGCGCCCTTGGGCGAGTGTTTTAACAGCCATGCCGCCCGTGTGGCCGCCGCCCGCGCCCGCCCCTTCTCATGCAACGCCAACAGACAGGCCACAATTTGCACGTTGGCCTGCGTGGCCGTGGCCGTGCCGGCGTAACGGGAGGCGACTCTGGCGTAGACGGCCATAGCCTGATGGTAACGCTTTGCATCGTACAGGCAATCGGCTTGATAAAGATTGCTGTACCGCAGGAAGCTTTTGTCCAGCGGATTCAACTGGTCGCCTGCGGCGGCGGCGCGGCGGCGCGCCTCAAATCGCGCCACCACCTGCCCGTACAGGCGCGCCGCGCGGCGCAGGCGATTGGCGCGGGCTTCCACAAAACGGCTGCGATGCGGTAAGTGTACATGTTTCTTTAGATACTTCTGAATTGCAAGGGCGCTGTTGCGAAAACTTTCCGCCAGATAAAATACCGCCTGCCCCACCCGCCGGTCATCGGGGTAACGTTGTATCGCTTCCTGCAAACGCAAAATGGCGCGGCTGTAATTGCCGTCGCGAAAATAGACGCGACCCAGTAAAAACAGGGCGCTGCGAAATTCCTTGGCCGCGGGGGAAATGTTGCGATTGTTCCGCAACAGCGCCAAAAGAGTTTGTTGCGCGGCGGCATAATGCGGCGGCGTTTGCGCCATGTAGGCGCGGGCCAGTTGAGCATACGATTGATACGTGCTTGGCGCCCGGGCGTGACCTTTAATATCGCGCTTAAAGTAGGCAATGGCCCTGGGATAATTGCCCACTGAACTGTACAGCATGGCAATACGGTAAATGCCCAGCGGACGGCGCGGGCTTGCCGGAAACCTATTAATAAATCTGCGGTATTGGGCCACGGCATGACGCGGCCGGCCGCACGTATCGTACAGTTCCGCCGCCCGCCAAATGCTTTGCCGCGACCGCCGCACATCGGAAACGGCGGTCAGGCGGGCGTCAAGGTTATACGCGGCGGCGGCCTTGGCAAAACGGGCCAGCGCCCGGGCGAAAAGGGCCTTGCGCACAGCTTTGGGCGCGCCGGCGGCGACCTTTTCCCGCTGCCGCAAAATCCCGGCCCGTAGGCGCTGCGACTGGGCCTCTTCCAGCGCGAAAGTTTTGGTCGCCGGCAGACGCAACAGCCGCGCCAAGCGCAGAAATTCCAGTGCGGTTTTAATTCGCCCGGAGGCCCGATACCGCTGGAATTCCTGTTGCAATGCCGAAAACACCAACGGTTTGCTGATAAACTCCGGCCGGCGCCGGCGCCCCCGCGCGGCCAGATCAAAAATCGCCCGCCGGTATTCCCGGCGCATTCGCGGCCCGGTCTGCCCGCTTTCCGCCAGCGTCTGGGCCAAACCCAGCCGCGCCGCCGCCGCCAGCGGACTGCCCGTGTGGTTGTCGATCACGTTTTCATACAGTCGCCGGGCCGTTTTAAGATGCCGCTGCCCTTGCGCGATATTACCCAATAACAATTTGGCCCGGCCGTCATCAAGCGATGGCGTCACAAATAATTTTTCCGCCGTCGCCAGCGCCCCCTGCGCGCCGGGAATTTGCCCCTCTTCCAACAGCGCTTCGCCGATCCGCACGTACAACGGCGCCGCCAATTGCGGGTCATGTTCGCTATGCGCCATGGCTAGGGCCCCGGCCACCAGCTTATTTAATGTTGGCCGCTGCATCGAAAGGCGAAGATCCTGGCACAGCGCCCAGACCCGCAGGGCCGGCGAACCTTTTTTTAACATCATCACCTGCCGCACGCACGCGCGGGCCATTCGTCGGCGCGCCTTTGGCGCCTGTAGATACGCTTCGGTCAGCGGCCGCGCCAACGCCGCCAACCGCCCTGGCTGTAGCTTGATCGCCAGGCGCAGATGGCCTGCGGCGCGGCGCCATCGCTGCCTGGGCGGTGCGGTTGCTGGTGGCATCGCAGAAGCCCACGCCCTTTGCGCAGCAGGCAGCGGCGATTCGGCGGATGATTCACGCCCGGCAATACGACGCGGCCAT
>JAJZCU010000176.1 GCA_021828935.1 Planctomycetota bacterium
CGCCCCACGCAGATCATCAAGGCCGTGACCGGCCAGCGTCCGGTGGCGGCCCTTTCCGGGCCCAGCATCGCTGGTGAACTGGCGCGGCTGATGCCCGCTACACTGGTGGTGGCGTCGGAACATGAACCGCTGGCCCGTGAAGCGCAGCGTTTGTTCGGCACGCGTTATCTGCGAATTTATCGCAACGGCGACCTCGTGGGCACGGAGCTTGCAGGCGCACTGAAAAACGTCATTGCCGTCGCGGCGGGAATTTTGGACGGCATTGGCGCCGGCAATAACGCCAAAGCCGCATTGCTTACCCGCGGGCTGGTGGAAATCACGCGGCTGGGTCTGGCCATGGGCGCCGCCCCCGAAACATTTGCCGGCTTGGCCGGCATGGGTGATCTTTTCACCACCTGCGTTTCTCCGGAAGGGCGCAACCGCGGCTTCGGCGAACAGGTGGGCGCGGGCAAGCCGCCGCAAGAGGTGGTCAAAACCATGGTCGGGGTGGTGGAAGGACTGGCGACGACCGCCAGCGTGATGGTGTTGGCGGCAAGGCATGGCGTGGATATGCCCATCAGCCGGTGCCTGTACTCGGTTTTGTTCGAGGGTAAAAATGCACGCGATGGCATGTATGAACTGCTGGCCCGCCAGCCCAAGGCCGAAGATGCCTAAATGTTTCCACCGTTCATTTTGGCCGCTGGCGTTGGCGGTCGGGCTGTGTGCCGCCGCCAGTGTCGGCCCAGGCAGTTGCGCCGCAATTTCGGCGGCAACAACGCACACGCGGCGCGGCGCCGCTGACAAAACTTCCCCACGCGCCGGCAAAAACGCCGCCGGAAGAACCACCCGTCAGGCCGCCGCGCGCCGCGCGTTGCGGGGTCTTTCCAGTGAAGATTTTCATACCCGGCAGCAGGCCCTGCACGCATTACAGCGACTTTTGGCGCACCATGTTCACCGGCTGGTGCGTTTGCAGCAGGCCATCGATGCGGTTGAACGCCATTCCGGCGGCCTGCTGCGCCGCCTTGCGGGGCCAGGCAACACGCCCGAAGCACGCGGCCGCGGCGCGGCGCTATTGCGCTTCAACACGGACCTTTCACGATGGGGGCTGAAAGTCTTGACCCTGCGCGGTCCGCAACGCAAGTTGCTGCTGCATTGGGGGTTTGAAAGAAAGAATCTGCGCATCGCCGCGGCCTTGTATTCTCACAATGAAGGCCGCCGCCTGGCCGCCATCCGGCAACTGGCCAAAAATCCGTCGCGCACCAGCACCATTATTCTGGCGCTGCTGGTGGCGGCCCACGATCAGGCCGCGCACCTGACCGCTATTAGCTATCTTTGGAAACGGCCCGCGAACACCGCAGTGGTTAACGCGCTGTGGGCCCGCGCCATTTCCGACAACATTGCCATATTTCAGGCCCCGCCCCCGGCCGTTCAGCATGTGAACGTGCATGGGCAGAATATCGTGATCAGCCCGTACATGTTTTTCTTCGCACAAAATTACGCCACGCTGGACAGCAACATCGCCACGGATTTGCTGGTACATCTGCACACAAATAAATTGGTGCGAGCCAAGGTGGTCGCCACCCTGCGCCGCGTCGCCAAAACCTACAACAATGCCACAAATTTCCCGGCCAAACTCATTGCGCCGGAATACGGCGGCGCATCGATCAACTTTGTGCGCATGCTCATGGCCACCCATCCCCCCCAGGCGGTTTCCCTGCTTATGCAATGCGTGCGCCGTGCGCCGGCCACCGGTTTTGTTAACAATATCAATGGGCAGCAATTCTATTTCACCAGCGTCGCTGATCCCCTGGCGTTGATTGTCAAGTTTACCCATCAGTCCCCGGCCCATTACAACCTCGTGCGCGTGCCGATGTTCGGCAACCGCTGGGGCATCCACGGCGGCCCGGCGCAGCAGCAACAAGCCCTAAAGCGCATTAACGCCTGGTGGAAAAAGAACGGCAAGAAATATAAAAAATGACTTGGTGATATCGGGCTCGCTTTTCCCGCCCGTCGTCTCAAGCCCCACCATTTAATGGCTTGTCGCTACCCAGATTTTGCAAGGCGATATCTCCCAGGAAGCAACAACAGTTTATTCCAGCGACGCCAATAGATCGGAGCCGCGTTTCCGTTTGGCCGTGGCGACCAGACGAACCGCGGATGACGCGGATGAACGCGGATACAACGACATGAAAATTAGTTTTTTTGGCCCGTTGCCCATGGTTCCGTTGGCCAAGGTTCGGCTATCGGCCCGTCCCCCCATCCGCGTAATCCGGGGGCGCCCTCTGGGCCATCAGCGGTTGATAATATTGGAGCCGCGCTGCAACTTGGCGGCAACGGCCAGGAGAACCGCGGTTGAATAATGAGAGTCGCGTTCGGGCGAACTCCACGAGCTATTTTCTAAATTCCATGCCTATAACAGCCAGCAAAGCCACCGTTTCACGCGGAAAAATCAAAATAGATGTGGGGAATGACAAGCCATTTAATGGTGGGGCTGGTGCGCGTCTCCGTGATGCGCCCATTTCCCGACGCCGGCTCCCTGCTTATTGGCCCTGTGCCTGTATCATCTGTCCGGTCTGCCAGCGCGTGCCGCGCTCAAAAATGTCGTTTTTCCAAATGGGCAGCGTTGTTTTCACCGAGTCTATTAAAAATTGACAGCTTCTAAACGCCGCCTCCCGATGCCCCGTACTCACCGCAATAATTACGCTGGCCCCCCCCACGCACACCGGCCCCAGACGATGCGCCAGCCCAATGCGGCATATCGGCCATCGTTCACGGGCCAAAACCAGCAACTGCCGCGTCTTTGCCAATGCCATCTCTTCATAAGCGGCATATTCCAGGCGCAGCAGCGCCCCCAGCGCGGCATCGTGTTGGGCTCGCGTAATGCCCATAAACACGTCGATCGCCCCCGCCTCAGGCGCATGCACATGGTCAACAATTTGCGCCAAATTTAACGCGCTTTTGGTCAAGCCAACCAAGTCCGCGCCGGCCCGCGAAAAGTCGTCATGCCCAGGGCTGGAATCCGCTGAATGAAGTGTTGCTGTCATGGTTGTACCCGCCGTGCCCGTGCCCGCCCCCCGACCATAGGCTCTGAAAACTTAACAGTGTAAAAGCCGCCGCCGTTTATCCTCCGCTCACCGGCGGAATGCAGGCCAGTTCATCGCCTGGCTCAACGACATGATCTTCCGGAACAAACTCCATATTGCAGACCACGCGCACCCCTGCCGGCCAGGGAATTTCCGGCCGCTGGCTGCGGAACTGCTTCACAATTTCCCCCAGCGTCCGGGGGCCTTCCAGCGGCAGTTCCACGGCCGCGCCATGCGCCGCCATCGCCGCAAACAGGCGGATGCGCACGCTGGGCGCCCCGTCCCCGCGCGGAAGTTCGGCCTGCGCACCATGCTGCTGTACCATGCCCATCACGCCTTCTTAATTAATCATGCCCAGCAACTCAGCCAGGCTGACAGTGCGCAGAAATTCCATGCTTAGGCCGCCCAGCGTCCCCATGGGAACGCCCACGCCGCCAAATGATGGCGTTCCGGCCTCTTCACGCTGCCGTTCCATGCCCATCATCGCCCCGGCGTATTTATCACGGATGGCCACCACCCGCTCATCCGTGCTGTGCTGCAATTCCCAGTACAACTGGCGCACCAGCGGCAGCTCACCGACGTCCAGGTAGTAAAGCATACAGGGCCCGCAGATGTCCAATTGCACGGGAATCATCGGATGCACGCGGTCTTTCTGCATGCTGTGACTGCACTGCGGGCACGGCATTATCTGCTTCGTGTCCGATTCGCCAACAATGGCCGCCAAATCCGCCAGGCTCGAAGGTGTGCCGCCACTTTCGCGCGTGGCCGCGTACGGGTCCGTGTGCAGCAGATGCAGCAGCGCCGGCCGCTGAATCACAGTGCCGTAACAGTTGGAGCAGGTCTGCATCTTAATATTTTCCTGCTCAATGCGGGTGAGAATGGTATGACAGCCGGGGCATCGCATAAGCAGTCTCCTTTTTATGACGCGCAATGGATCTTGTGCTCTTTGACCATGATACCATGTTCGCCAGCCGTACATAATCGTGCAGTCAGGCCATGCAGCCCGATGCGGCCGGACCTGTGCATGGCGCCAATGTCCGCACATTGCATTGATTATGCATTGACCATTTTTCGAAAGGCGAGTAATCTTAGGCGTGTTGCCCGGGACGAGCCTGTCAACTGATTTGTTGGCAACTATACAGGTTCCTCCGTCGCAACTTATTGGCAGATGTTATGCCAATGGGAATATTAGTGGTTTAACGCCGCAATCAATGACGCAAAGGATAATGCCATGGGAAAACCGATGAAGAAGCCAAAGCTTAAAAAGAAGTACGGCAAGAAAAAACTGGGCAAGACCAGCTAAAGCGGCCGCAACTGTCGGCGGCGGTTGGCATCGTTTCCAATTGCCTCAAACCAGACCCACAGCACCCATTCTTTGCAATGTGGGCGTACCATGTCCGATGACTTAACAGCAAATACGCCGGTCGCGGCGCCGGCGCGATCAGCGCCGCAGTCGCCCGGGCCACTGCGTGAGGCGGCCTTGCGGGGCAACAATGCCGTCGCTTTAAACCTGGGCCTGCTGCTGATGCGCGTGGCCTTAGGCGGCCTGCTGATCTTTTTTGCTTGGCGACATCTGCCCGTCAACGGCATTGCCGGATTAGCCCCGCGGCACAGCCTACACGCCGTCGGCGCCGCGCCTGAACACGGCCATTGGTCGGTTGTGGGAATTTTGGAGCTGCTCGCCGGCACGTGCCTTTTGCTGGGCCTGTTGGCGCGCCTCAACGCCCTGGCCGTGCTGCTGGCATTGTGGGTGGCGCTGTGCCGCGCCCACGGTGGCCCACATTATCAAACCATCGCCCCGCCCCTTTTCGCATTTATGGCTCTTGCCGCCATGACGCTCCTGGGCGGCGCGGGACTGGTATCCGCCGACGCCTGGCTGTTCCGCAAAAGCCTGTGGGCCTACGGGCCGCAGCCCCTGGGTGAACCGCCGGCGGCGCAGATCGAGAGGGCGCGCTGAAATTCCTACCAATAAAATCGGCATGCCCACACATTTATGCGAACTTCTACGATCTATAGACAGCCCCGCTCAAAATCCATGCCGCAACGAAGATTCGTATGACGTCGCCCACCCCTCGCTGCCCTCCCTTCGTTCTCCGCGTTCTCCGCGCCTCAGCGGTTCTTTTTCGCCCCGCCGGCGCCACACCCAATGGGATGTCACACGGCAGCTCGCAGTACCGTTCGTCGGCTCTGGCTTGCGCCAAGCCGCTATTGGCTCTCAACATATTGCGGGCCACCCGTGAGACGTAACAGCAGGCCACCGGGGCCGGCAACCGCGCCTTTTTCCACCAACCGCCCCTGATAGTCAACGACGCGGAAATGGCCGTTGCCCACAGGCACACGCGCCATCTGCGGCTTTTTGGCCGTGGTCCACGCCACCACGCGGGAGGAATGCCCTTTGGCAAATAATAAAACGAAATCCGTCTTTTGTGCCGACGCGGAGATGGGCTTTTTGCCCACAGCGCCGGACGTCCGCAGCCGCCGCACAAAACGGTAACCACGCAGCACATGTGAAAGCGTCACGGCA
>JAJZCU010000177.1 GCA_021828935.1 Planctomycetota bacterium
CTTTTTGGACGCCATCCAGCTTGATCCTGGCATTGGGGGGCTGCTGCAGTTACTACGCAGCATGAACGTGCCGGTTGCAATTTTAAGTGACGGCATCGATATTTTTATTCAACGCACGCTGGCCCGCCATGGCATTACCGGTATTCCGTTGCGCAGTAATACCGTGACCCACCGCGGAAAATCGCTGCGGCTGGTATGTCCAAATTCCAGCAGCGGGTGCGAATCGGCGGCGGCGCATTGCAAGTGCGCCTCGGCGCAGGCGCTGGGCACGCCGGGGCGGCAGAGCATTTATGTGGGCGATGGTCGCAGCGACTTGTGCCCGGCACGCAAATCTTCCGCCGTGTTTGCAAAAGGCACGCTGGCCCGTACACTATCGCAGCAACATATTCCGTTTTTCGCGTACACGGGCCTGCAAGATGTAACGGCCACCCTTTCGGCGGCGTGGCGACAGCAGGCCGCGGTCATTTAATTTCTCCCGCGGCAGTTTTTCGATGCAAAGCCTCGGAGCGTAACTTTTGGCCACCATCGCCCCAAAGCTTGTCACCGCTTCAGAGGTCGGCCCGGCCATGAATGCGCTGGCGCGGGCCATGGCCGAACCGCGTGGTGTGATGTTCCGCTTCCTGCAAGATGCGCTGAAGATCCCCAGCGTGAGCGGACAGGAAAAAACATTTACAGAATTCGTGGCGCAGTGGGCGGCGGCCAACGGCTTTCAGACAGATCTGTGGCAGGCCGAGGAAAGTCAGTTGCCTCCGGGCCCGGCGCCGTTTGCCACACATCTGCCCTTGCATGGTCGGCCCACGTTGGTCATTAAACTGGCCGGGACCGGCCGCGGGCCATCGCTGCTGTTCAATGCCCATTCTGATGTGGTTGGCCCCGGCGATGTTGCCGCATGGACCGTGCCCCCGTTTTCCGGCACTTTTCAAAATGACCGTTTTATTTCCCGCGGGGCGTGTGATGTGAAGGGACCATTGGCTAGTGCCCTGTGGTGTATGTTGGCCCTGAAACACTGCTTTGGCAACAGCCTGCCCGGCGATGTGCTGCTGGAACTAATACCGGGGGAAGAAGATGCCGTGGGCTTAGGCACGCTGACCTCGGTGGCGCGCGGGCATCGGGCCGATGCGGTGATCATATTGGAACCGACGGAAAATTTGCCGCGGCCGGCATCGCGCGCGGGCTGCCGGTTCGTAGTGACGCTGCACGGCCGGGCGGTGCATGGAACGGTCAAGTGGCTGGGCAAAGACGCCCTGGCGCTGGCGCCGGTGGTCATGCAGGCTCTGGCAGCCATGGAACAGGCGTACAACCATGTGAGCCCGGACGCACTTTTTGCCGAGTATCCGTACCAACGACCAATTACCCTGGATAGCATCAACGGCGGGCGGTGGCAGGGCATGGTATGCGACGAATGTGTGCTGGCGGGCTATCTGGAATTGTTGCCGCGGGACGATATACAGGATTGGAAAAAGCGGTTCACGGCCGATCTACTCGCCGGGCTGCCTGATGCGGATGCCCGCGGCAGGGTTGCAGTGGCGTTCACAGAAGAATACCATGGCCATGTTACCGATGTGCAAGAGGCGGTATGCCGCGCGGCCATGGCGGCGGTAGCGCCGTGGCAGGATTGCCCCTGGGCGGGTTTTAACTCCGGCTGTGAAGCCGGGGTGCGCTGGTTTTTGCACGGAACGCCCACATTGGTCTGGGGTCCGGGCACGCTGGGCCACGCCCACGCGGCGGACGAATCGATCGGCTTTTCCGAAGTGGCCAACGCTGCGGAATTGTTTGCCCGCACCTGCGTGCTTTTTTCGGGTCATCAGGAAACCAAATGCTGACAACACCACAGTCCAATCCATCGGCTGAACTGAAAACAAGCGGCAAATCCAGCGCCGCCACGGCCACTCATGGAAACGGCCAGAAGAACGCGGCGGCGGTGCGCGATGAGGATACTGGGCGGCCCCTGGGCATTCGACCCGATCACCCGCCGGAAAAGTCGCAGGCCTGGTTCGACCGAGCCCAGAAAGTATTGGCCGGGGGCATCAGCAGTTCAGCGCGTTCCACCTCCACCGGACCGTGGCCCTGCCCGCTGTATATTGTGGATGGCAAGGGGCCGCGCATTACCGATGCCGACGGCAACAGTTTTATTGATTATCTACTGAGCTACGGCAGCGCGATTCTTGGCCACGCCAATCCGGGCTTTATGCAGACCGTGAAAAGTCAGTTGGCCCACGGCACCATGTTTGGCACCTGCAACACGGTGGAAGTGGAACTGGCGGAAGAAATATGCCGGCAATCGCCGTGCGCCCAGCTCGTGCGCTTCGCGAATTCCGGGTCTGAAGCCATCAGCGGCGCGGTACGGGCGGCCCGCGGCTTTACCGGCAGAAATAAAATCCTGAAATTTGAGGGGCATTATCACGGCTGGGTCGATGTGTTGGCGGTAAGCAACCGCCCCGGGGCGGAAGAATGTGGCCCGCTGGAGCATCCGACCAGCCGGGCGCACAGCCAGGGCATGCCCGCGGGGGTGGTACAGGATGTGGTCATTGCGCCGTGGAATTCGCCGGAAATTCTACGCGACATTCTCAAGGCCCACGCCGGTGAAATCGCCGCGATTATTGCCGAGCCCATTGTTGCCAACAATTCATGCATCATGCCCCAGCCGGGATATCTGGAATTTCTCCGCGAAGAATGCGACCGGCAGAAAATTGTATTAATTTTTGACGAAATCGTGACGGGGTTCCGCATGGGCCCCGGCGGCGCACAGGAACACTACGGCGTAACGGCGGACATTGCCGTGTACAGCAAGGCCATCGGCGGCGGGCTGCCGACCAGCGCCTTTGCCGGCCGGCGCGACATCATGGCCCCGGTGGCCGCGAACACTGTGAAGCACGGCGGCACCTACAACGGCAACCCGCTGTGCGCGGCGGCGGCGCTGCATACGCTGAGAAGTTTAAACGCCCCGGGCGCGTATGAGGGCATTCGCCGCCATGGCGAAGGAATCATGGATGCCATCCGGCGCAGCAGTCACGATTGCCGCGTGCCGTGCGTGGTGCAGGGCGTGGGTTCCATGTTCCAAGTCATTTTTACTCACGCGCCGGGGCCTCTGCTGCACTACCGCGATCTGCTTCATGCCGACGCCCGGCGCTATGGCGCATTTCGGCAGGCGCTGCTGGAAGAAGGCGTACATGCCAACAGTTCCGGCACGGCCTGCTGGTTTATTTCCACCGCACATGGCGCCGATGAACTGGCCTTCACGGTGGCCGCCGTGGGCAAGGCGATGCGGCGCGTGAGCTAACAGGATGGTATTTTTCAAGGCGTGCTAAAGCCGCGCTGCGGGCCGGGGCGGCCGCCCCGCGCACCGGCGATTGAACACGGCGCGCAGGCGCCGGTTCGTCCGGTGGCTTTCACTGGTTTCCCGGAATTTTTTAGAAGTCTTTAAGGGCGCACCATGATTGCTGGATTGGCTGACCGCTTGGCATCGCGCGTTACGCCCGACGGGCTGGTGAAGCTTTATCGCCATGCGCCTGAACGCATCACTGGGGCGGTGGTTGCACATCGCTTTCGGGAAACGGTGCGATTTGCCGCCCGCCACAGCCCGTTTTACCGCGCGGCGTTTGCCGCCCGCGGCATTGTGGCCAGCCGCGTGCGCGGGCCCTCTGATCTGGGCGATTTTTACACCACCCCCGACGATGTGGTTAAAGATCCGGAGGCATTTCTCTGCCGCCCCCCCGCCATTGTCTTTGAATCCTCCGGCACCAGCGGAAAAAACAAACAGGTCTATTACGGCCGTGACGAACTGCATGCCATGGGCGTGGTGATGGCCGCCGGCAGCCGGCTTATGGGCATCGGCGCCGAAGACCGGGTGGCCAATGCGTTTGATTTTTCCATCTGGATTCCGGGCATGTTAACCCACCAAAGCCTGTTGGCCAGCGGCAATTTCTGCCTGGCTTTTGGCAAGGTGGATCCCATCGAAGTGTACCGGCGAATCGAACAGTACCGTTTTAATGTCGTCATGGGCGAACCTACATGGCTGATCCGCCTGACCGAACTGGCGGAGAAGCATGGCAGTTTCCCGCTGAAAATGCTCATGGGCGCCGCGGAAGAAATGCCCAGTCAGGCCATTGGGTGGATGGAAAAAGTTTGGCAGGGCGCCAAAGTAAAAATGTGCTACGGCTCAGTGGAATTGGGCAGCGCGCTGGGTTTCCAGCCATGTGATAAAATATCCGGCTATCATGTGGACGCCACGGATTTTCTGCCGGAAATTATTGAACCCGACGACGACGGTTACGGTGAGTTGGTATTCACCACGCTCCGCCGCCGCGTGATGCCGCTGGTGCGCTACCGCACGCGCGACGTCACCCGCATGAGCTCCGGCCGGTGCGTCTGTGGACTGCCCGGACCGACCATGGAAAAGCTCCGCGGTCGGCGCGATGAAATGGTGGTGGCCAGCGGCGGCAATTTGTATCCGCTGATGTTCGAAAATATATTAAGCAAAATTCCTGCGATCACGCCCGACTGGCAGGTTATCTTCAAGCTCGAAGGCGTGCGGGAAATCATGGAAATGCATGTGGAGGCGGCCGGCCACGCCGCCGACGACCGCAATGACAGCGCCTGCGTGAACCTCACGCCCGACGCGCAAACGCAAATCCGCGAAGATATTCATGCCCAGGCCACGCTGCAATATCCTGATTTTATGAAGAATCTGGCCCTGGGTATTTTCGGCCTGCGCATCACGTTGCATCCCGCCGGCACTTTGCGCACCGGCCGCAAACTTAAACGTCTGGTCGATAAGCGGCATTATGACGCCCCGGCGGCGCATTCGGGAAACGGCGTGTTTTCCCGGCAGATTCCGGTCATCGCAGGAGAAATTGGCGCATGAGGCAATCCGCAACCACTGAAACAGAATTGTTAATTTTGGGCGACAGCATCAGCCTGGGCGTCAGCGAATTGCGCGGCAATGTCGTCGCGCAACGGGTTGCGCCCAGTTACGTTGACCGCCTGCGGCAGTGGCTGCCCACATTCACCATTACCGTGGACGCCGAACTACACCGTACCACCGCGCAGGCACTGGCCCGGTTGCCCAATCTGCTGGCCGCCCATCGCCCCGATGTTGTCCTGGTGATGCTGGGCGGCAACGACGCCGATTTGGAATGGAAGCGCTTTGTCGTCAGTGACGGCCGGGTGGCGCGGGCCCGGGTTCCCCTGGAACAGTACGCGGCGAATCTGCGCGCCATCGTCCGCACGGTGTTGGATGCCGGCGCCATTCCGATTCTCACGGACATGCCCAATCACGACCTGCCGCGCCGCGGCGCCTATACTTCGGCGCTCTGCGGAAAAGATATTTCTTCGCTGTTGGAAAAGGGCGGAGGACAGGCCGTCACCGATGCCAGCCTGCAGACCTATCGCCGGGCGGCGCGCGACGTGGCGGACGAAACGGGCAGCGTCCTGGTGAATTATGGCGAGCAACTGGGCCGCCATGACCGCCACGCCATGTGCGGCCCCGACGGCGGACACCCATCCGCGGCGGCGCATGAATACATCGCGCAGGCCCTGCTGCCAGCGTTGCAAAATATTCGTGAACAAGA
>JAJZCU010000178.1 GCA_021828935.1 Planctomycetota bacterium
AGATAGTTTTTGTTCAGGCTGATGGCTTTGCGATAATTATGCCGGGCGCGGCGATGATGGCCCACGGCCTCGTCAGTCTCGCCCAAAAGCACCCATACCCGCGGTTGCTGGCCGGCGATGTTGGTTAAATTGGTAACCAATTGGTGGGCGGCGTGCGGGTGGCGGCTGATCATTTCGCATTCCGCCAGAAGCAAATTGGCCTTGACGTCATTTTTGTGATGAAAAAGAATTTTCTGGGCCAGCGTGCGGGCTTTTGCGATATGACGTTCCTGCAGCTCCAGTTCGCTTAAGTCGCCTCCAACCACGGCGCTGTTGGGATGTTTGGCCAAATAGGCTTCCATCAGGGCGGTGGCCTGCCGGCGGCGCTGGGCCCGTGCCGGAACATGTTTGCGGTCGTGTAGAATGCAGGCTTGTCCGACGGAAATAATCTGTCCGGTGGCGGCGCCGCGGCGCAGCATCGCCTGCGCGGTGGCGGCGGCGGCGCCGTAGTGCCGGCCCAGTAGATCACACTCTTCCAAATGCAGGGCGGCGCTGCGGCTGGGCGTTAGCTGCAGCGCCCGGCGATACAGGGCCAGGGCGCGGATTTCATGCGGCAGCGGATTTTTGGACCAGTGGCTCAAGCGCTTGCGGGCCTGCTCCAGCGCCAACTGATTCCCGGCGGAAAGGGCATGCCGCACGCTGCTTTTATCGCGCTGCCGCATGGCGTGATACACCACGTAATATTGTTGTTGCAGGATGCCGCGGGCGATGAGCATGGTCGGCTGGCGCGCCATGGCCGGGGAAAGCTTGTGAATTTTTGCCAACTGGGTTTTACAGGCGGCGATGACTTTTCGGGCGGCCGCGCCGTTGAAAGGCGAGGGCAGTTGCCGCGCCAGATTGGTCACGGTGGTGGTGTAGGTGCGGCGATAGATGCGCAGGGCGCCGGCATCCCTGGGGTTGGCCGCGAGGCACTTATTAAGATAACTGCGGGCCAGGCTCGGCCGGTTGGTCTGGATGTAGGCGTCGGCCATCATATGCCGAATCTGCATGAGCGTAACGGCGTTCGGGCCGCGGCTTCGCGCTTCCTGCAGATATTTCAGGGCCTTGACCGGGTTGTGGTGCTGTAGCGCGATGCGGCCTTTGGCGGTCAGCGTGACGGGCGTGTGGTGGCGGAAGTATTGCACCACCAGGAAAACAATCACCGCCAAGAACAAAACGCCCGCCCCCGAGAGAACGAGGATGCGCAACGCAACGCCGCGCCGGCGGCGGGCGGTCTCAAGTGGCCGGGGATTGAATTGCATGCAGTACCTTTCCTGATATTTCATGATTTCGGGGCGGTTCCCCGTTTTTATTGCGTTTCGCGTTTCACGGCCGTGGCGCCGGTGAACGCCGCAGCCGCCGGCCCGCGCGGCCATCACCACGCCGAAACCCTCCTTTACCGCGCCGCTCCGTTCGGCGCCGGTATTTAGTCGCCCCTCGCCTTCCCCAATTGGGGTTCTGCCGTTTACATCACGCTCCAACCGCTCAGCGCGCCTTTTTCGGAGCGGCGTAAGTGGCTTTTTGGGGCGGGTTCAGGTTTTTCTGTATATACGGAAACGTGGCCCGAATCAGGGCGTCCACGCGCCGCCGGGCCGGCGCCAGCGCCCGGCTGTTGCGCATCCGCACGTCATACCGCAACAAGGCGCCGCTGGGGTTGTGATGCACCAGGCCATCCCAGATGAGCATGATTTGTTCCCAGTAGAAATTCGGCGTGAAACTGTTGGCATATTTGAAATAATAAGCAAAATATCGGTTCACGTTATCATGCGAGGCAATCAGTTCGCGCACGCCCAGCTTTTTGCCATTCGCCAGACGTATGGTGCGGTAGTCCTCAAAGTTAATATGGGAGCCGGCGCCGGACAGGCATACGTCCGGCGGGTGCGTGCCCTTGCGGTTGTCTTCACTGAACACCACGCACAGCGTGACGGGGGGGCCGCGACCGTCGCTGTATTGGCGCAGCAGGATGTCATGCGTGCCCAGAATTTGCATGTCCACCAACGGCATTTTTACCGTGATACTGTGCCATGTACGCGGGGGATTGGTGGTGATGATTGTGGCGGGGATAACCTTTGCCGCGGTCTGCTGCATCCACACCGCGGGGCTTTTGGCAAATGTTAAATAGGTGCTTAGACAACACGCGGGAATGAGCACCGCCACCAGGAACGCGGTGCGCCGGGGAAATTTTCGTACAGTTTCAGGGTCCTGCCGCGCATCAAGATGCCCCTCGGGAACGGCGTGGGTCGCCGGGTTCGGCGCGTCGCCGGGGCGGGCGGACGAGACGGGGGCTGCGCCGGGTGCGGCGTCTGTGTTGGAGCCGTATTCGGGCTTTGACTCAATGGCCATGTTGGCCCTCCCGCGCGTGCGTTGCTTGATTGCCCGCGGCGGCGGGACGCCCGCTTTTCCCGGCCCCCCCGGACCCGGCGCCGCCGGACGCTTTGCCTTCGGTAATCCACTGCCCGCCGCGGGATCCCGGCAGCATCATCAACAGTTCTTCTTCCAGGAACATCATGCAGAATGCGATGACAAACACCAGGTATCCCATGCTGTCATGCACCCAGCCGCCCGCGGACGAAATTTTCGTGCCATAAGAATTTGCGACAATAATCAGGGTGGTGATGCGCACCACGTTGGCCGCCAGGGCGATGGGTACGGCGCTAAGAAACAGTATCCAGCGTTTCAACCCGCGCAGGCGGCAGGCATAGGTAAACAGCGTGGCGAAAGCCAGCAAACTGATCAAACTTTTCAACCCGCTGCATACCGCGTCAACCGTGAGTTCACGCATGTGGGATAACAAAATGTTGGAACCCTGCCGAATCACCGGCACCCCGGCCAGAGACGCAATATCTGTGCTGGCGGCGGCCACGCGCATCTTCAGGAAAAAGGTGATCTTATTGTTCACCGGGTCGGGCAGCGGCACCATGAACGCCAAAAACGCCAGCGGAAACCAGAGCCGCCGAAACATTGGAAACCCGCCTAAGTACAGCATGATTCCCGCCAGCACGCCCAACAGCATAAAGCCGCTTAAGAACGTGATGGTGCCGCGCGTGTACATGCTCAAAAGATGCACCATGATGCAGCCAACAATAAGCGTCATGCCCCACCGGCGGCTGCGCGGGGTTGATTCCATCGGCAGCCCGCGCTGACGCACAATCAGCCACGCTGTGACCACCGAAATTGGAAACACCAACGGCCCATGACTGTAATACCCAATGGGGCCAAACCAGCGGAGCCACATGAGGCGCAAATTATCAGCAAACACCGCCGCCACCGCCAGCAGCAGGACCAGCGTACACCAAAGCACCTTCGGCGGTACGCTGCCTTTGACGCGGCCGGCGGAATAGTCGTACGCGCCCTGGCCCGCGACCCGCGGCGCAGGGCGCACGAGTGCTGCGGGAGCGTCCTGCACGGCGGCGGGCGCTAAACTTTCCGACCCGTTGTTCATTACGACCTGACCCTCGATACGCGCCGGCTTTTCGACCACCGGTTGCAACCTACAGTGACCATGCTAAGGTGCCAAACCCATTATCGGCAAGCGTGGCACGACACGTTTGCCGCCATTGAAGGAAGAAGTCCGGGCGTTTGGCCTCGGGCAAATGCCGGGCTGCCGACTTGTGCCAGGCCGTTTTACTGCCTGCGCCAACCAATTCCTGCCAGATCTCCGAACGCGGTCCGGTGGGTTCATTCCGCCGCATCTGTCTGTCTCTACGCTACCGAGCGTGGAAGGGATGACATGATTGAGTCGCAACTAAAATTCGCGAATGAAAAATGGTTGGGCTCTCCGGGCGCAAACCGTCGCATGCCGCTTCCGGGTTACAAGGCAAAGCCGCATGAACGTGGGCGCCCTCACATCGGGCCGGCGCCGGCCTTCCGGTTGCCCTTCGCATCCAGCCGGCAAAACTGCGTCGCGCGCCGCCGTTCCTCCCCCGGTTCGCAATTTTTCCTGCCGCGCCATTGTCCCGTGCCCAATTTACCGATAAATTAGCGGCCTTATAAGGCCTTGGAATTACGCGGCTTTTCAGGATGCAGACATGGCGGCCAATCCAGCCAAAACGGCGTTAATTACCGGCATCACCGGCCAAGATGGTTCGTATCTGGCGGAACTGCTGCTACAAAAAGGCTATCAGGTCCACGGTTTAATTCGCCGGTCCAGCAGTTTTAACACCGAACGCATCGATCACATTTACCATGATCCACATGAACAGAGCACCCGCCTGCATCTGCATTATGGCGACTTGACCGATGCCTCGTGTTTGCGCGAGGTGCTCACGCGCACCAAACCCACGGAAGTGTACAACTTAGGCGCCCAATCCCATGTGCGGGTCAGTTTCGATCAGCCCGTGTACACCGTGCAAACCGACGCCCTGGGCACCATTATGCTGCTGGAGGCCATACGCGATGTGGGCCTGCCCATTCGCTTTTATCAGGCCAGTTCCAGCGAAATGTACGGCAAGGTGGTCGAAACGCCGCAGAAAGAGACCACGCCCTTTCATCCGCGCAGCCCGTATGCGTGCGCCAAGGTGTTTTCTTATTGGCAAACAGTGAATTACCGCGAAGCCTATGACATGTACGCCTGCAACGGCATATTGTTTAATCATGAATCGCCGCGGCGGGGCGAAACGTTTGTCACGCGCAAGGTGACGCGCGGCGCCACGCGCATCAAGCTGGGGCTGCAGGATAAATTGTTTATGGGCAACCTGGACGCCAAGCGCGACTGGGGCTTTGCCGGGGATTACGTGGAAGCCATGTGGCTGATGCTGCAGCAGGACAAACCTGACGATTATGTCATCGCCACCGGCGAAACCCACAGCGTGCGCGAATTTATTGAAGCGTGCTTTGGCATGTTGGACCTGGACTGGAAAAAATATGTCGTGACCGACGCGCGCTACCTGCGACCGGCCGAAGTGGATTTACTGCTGGGCGACCCCGCCAAGAGCCGCCGCGAGTTGAAATGGGAACCAAAGGTAAAATTCCGCGATTTGGCCAAAATGATGATCGACAGCGATTTAAAGCTGGCCCAGCGCGAAAAGGTGTTGCACGACCACGACCGCGCGGCGGCGGCCAAGGGGTAGGGCGTGCGCCCTGGTTTCCGGCGCCTGGCTGCTTGTCTAAAAAAAATAGGAAAAATTATGCGTTATTTAGTCACCGGCGGAGCGGGGTTTTTGGGCTCAGTGGTGTGCGCGAAACTGCGCGCCGCCGGCGCCGCGGAGATTGTCGTGCCGCGCAGCAAAGACGTTGACTTAACCCGGCAGGACCAAGTGGAACGGCTGGTGAACCAGCAGCGGCCGGAGGTTATTATTCATTTGGCGGCGCGGGTGGGCGGCATCGGCGCCAACCGCGATAATCCCGGCTTCTACTTTTACGCCAACGCCGCCATGGGCATGCATTTAATGGAAGCCGCCCGCGTGGCTGGCGTGAAGAAATTTGTGCAGGTGGGCACCATTTGCGCCTACCCCAAGTTTACGCCCGTGCCATTCAAGGAAGAAGACCTTTGGAACGGCTTCCCGGAAGAAACCAACGCCCCGTATGGCATCGCCAAAAAGGCCCTGC
>JAJZCU010000179.1 GCA_021828935.1 Planctomycetota bacterium
CCGGCTATTTTCAGGATTACAACGACCAACTGCCCAGCGGGGCCACCACGGACGCCTTCCGCCGCGCCTACGGCACGGGGTCGAACGGGTTTTCATCGATGGGGAAATCAGGAAATTCAAGGCCGGCTGAAACATATTCCACGTAACTAAAAGGCACGATAAACGAGCCAACGCGGGCGTTGATGGCGTTGGTGAATTTATAGGCCATAAACGTATCAAGAATCTGGAAGTTGCCGTGATTGCTGAACGTTCCGCCAAAATCGCCGGAAATGGAGAACGTGAGATCCGGGGTAAACGCATGGCCACTTAAAATAAGGCGGGCCCGGCGAAAGCCGAATCCATTGACGTTGCCGGACTTAGGCACATGGGCGCCATAAATACCGGGGTTTTGTACGCGGTCGCTGGCAAACGTATAGCGGAACTGCAGGTAGCCGTTGGTGACCAGTTCAAAGGCCTTGTTGGCGCTGGAAATGTAGAATCCATTATCGTAACCGGCCTGCAGAGTATTACTAAGATATTGCTGGCGGCGCCTGGCGTCATGCATCACATTTTCGACGATCGCCTGAATGTCTTTGGCGCGCTGCCGGTCCAGCCAGGTCCCGCCGCCGGCCCGCTTCATCTTTCGCACCTGTCCGCGCAATGCGGAGAGTTGCTTTTCCATGGCGGCCAGCTTCGCGCTGGTGGAGCCGGGAGATGCGGGGGCGGTTTTCGCCAGAACGGCGTTGGCGGACAGGGGCGCGATCAGGGCGCAAATTACGCGGGTGCGGGTTCTCATGGGGATGTTCCTTCTTCTGGAGGTTGATAAAAAATAACAACCTCCTCCGCGCCATTTATTTACGCCCACTGTAGCGATATCACTAATAAGATACAAAGACATAATCCGCATGGCGGGCATAACAATATGGCATGAGGCCAACCGCGTTGATGGCCGACCGCTGATGTCGCGCCGCTAAGAGAATTAGGTCTGAACCGTGAGATTGGCCCGGCGCAGAGCTTCCAATGAAATGGGCATGAAGGCGCGCAGGGCGTGCGATTCATGCCGGCCGCGCAGGCGCAGCACATGCATCGGGCGGACGATCGGGAAGCCGTCGACTTCCAGGCGCGCCAGCGTCTTGTTTTTTAATTCCACCTGCACCGTCAGCCGGGAGAGTATCGCCACGCCCAGCCCGGCGCACACGGCGCGCTTGATGGCCTCGGTGCTCGTGAGCGACAGGCTTTCCTGTGGGAAGGACAAGCCGCGTGTGGCAAAGCTGCGTTCAATGATCACCCGCATGCCCGATCCCGCTTCGCGCAGGATGCAGGGAAATCGCAATAGGTCCGCGGCGGAAATCTGCTTTTGTTTGGCCAGGGGATGTTTGGGCGAAGCCAGAGCCACCAGCTCGTCGTTTAATATGGATGCCGCCTCAAGATCCGGATGTTCAATTGGGCCGCCGGTAAAGGCCACGTCGCTGCGACCGGTGAGTACCTGTTTTTGCACTTCCGTGTCGTTGGCGATATCCAGGCGAACGTCCACCAGCGGGTGCCGGGCGCGAAAAACCGCCAGTACCTCCGGCATTAAATAAATGCCCATTGTGGTACTGGCGGCGACGGCCAAGCGGCCGCGGGAAACTCCCTTGAGTTCCTGCATCGTGCGTTCCGCATCATTTTCAATGGCAAAAAGCCGGCGCGAATGTTCCACGAGGTGCTGCCCCGCGTCGGTCAGGCGTATGCCCTTGGGGGTCCGGTCCACCAGCGGCACGCCCAGGGCTCGTTCAAGTTCCTTAATTTGCTTGGACGCGGCGGGCTGACTGATGAACAATTTGGCGGCGCCGCGGGTGACGCTATTCTCCTGAGCCACGGCATGGAACACGCGCAAATGGTTCAAATTCACCGTATAACTCCTGGTTATTGCCGTAATAAATAAAAAGCCTCTACCGCCAACCCGTGTTGCCAAATGCCGCGCAGGGGGTAATGTCGTATATTGGTTTTTGAAATAACACGCGTTTGCGTGCGATGCGCATCGCATGTCGCGGGCGCGGAACACCGGGAGCAGGCGCGTGCCGGAAAAGCCATTTTTTATTATCGGATCGGAACGTTCGGGCACCACGCTGCTCATGGCCATGCTGGGGGCGCATCCGCGCCTGGCCGTGCCCGAAGTCACCTGGTATTACCCCCGTTTTCGGCGTTACGCTCACACGTATGGCCCGCTGGGCGACCCCGCCAACTTTCGCGTGCTGGCGGAGGAAATGGTTCACGGTCTTAAGACGCCCTATTTTGGCATGTCGGTGAATCCGCGCACCGTGGTCGACGACATCCTGGCGCAGGTTCAACACCAGTCGTTTGGCGATTTGTTCGCGGCAATCATGCAATGGTACGCACACCATGTGGGAAAACCTCGCTGGGGCGAAAAAACCCCGCACAACCTGTATTTCGTCCGGGAAATACTCGCAGATTTTCCGGACGCCCAATTTATCTGCCTGCACCGGGATGGCCGCGATGTAGCAGCGGATCAAATAGAGTCAGCGTTTGGTCCGTGCAATGTTTATGCCGCGGCAAAGATATGGCAACGCTGTATCCAAGTGGCGCACGATTGTGAAACCTTTGTGCCACCCGCGCAGTGGCATAGGCTTTCCTATGAAGACCTGGTCACCAACCCGCCCGCGGCGCTCCGTAGCGTGGCCCAGTTTTTGGGTGAAGATTACAGTTCCACGATGCTGGAGTTTTATCAGGACGATACCGCCCGCCGCCGGGCCCGCACCAAAGACCATCGCCCCCTGGGAGAACCTGCCAACACCGCGCACATCGGTATTTACAAAACACGCCTGAGCCCGCGCGACGAACGTGTTTTTATCGGCGTCGCGGGCGACGAATTGCGACTGCTGGGCTACGCAGTGACCGCCGAACCGCTCACGCTGCCGCCGGACGCGCAGGCCGCAGCCATTGAACTTGACGGTCGCATCCGCGCCGCAACCCTGGACGCGCCCGAAGGCCATATTGTGTATGAAAGTTATAACGACTGGCTGGCCGACCAGCGGGAAGTGCGCCGCATGGCCGGGATATGGGAAGGCCCGCCGCAGGACCGATCGTTGGCGCATTGGGACGAAGAATTCATCAGCGGCCAAAGGGCCGCGCGCTATTGGAAGGACCGTTTGAATATCAAGCGGCAACACGCCAGCGGCGGGCTGGTCTTATAACTCTCCCTCAATTCACGAAAGCCCTGATATTATCAAGAAACTCGCCGAAAACAAATCCGCGACAACGCCAGATTCCACTTCCCAAATTAATTTTTCCCACGCCAGCCGGCCCTGTTTCACCTGCCACAAAAGCGCGCACCGGGCGAACTCTGCGCAAATAAAAGGCAGTCGAGGCATAACCAAAGGTTTGCATTGCTATGAATCTTATGCCGCGCAGGCATGTTTCCGGGCCATGCGGGCCGATATTGTCCACTCCTTCCCTGGGCCTCATTTCCGGCCTTATTCTTGCATAGGGGTTTGTCCGCCGCCTGGGAGCGCACCGCTGTTGGCCGCCCGGCGGCGGGCGAATGTGTGACGGCGAAAGCTCAGGAGTACATGATGGAAATAAACGTTGAGGTTCTGGTTATTGGCGGCGGAAGCGCCGGATCGGTGGCGGCGATCAAAGCCAAAGAGGCGCTTCCCAAGTCCACGGTCTTATTATTGGAAAAGGCCAATATACGGCGCAGCGGCGCGATTACCATGGGAATGGACGGCTTGAACAACGCCGTGCTTCCGGGCCATGCCGTGCCGGAAGATTATGTCAAAGAAATCACCATGGCCAACGATGGCATTGTGAATCAGCGGGCGTTGCTGCGGTACGCGCAAAGCAGCGCGGCCATGGTCGATGAATTGGATTCGTGGGGGGTTAAGTTTCAGAAAAATGAGAACGGCGAATTCGATGTGAAAAAAGTTCACCACAATGGAAGTTATGTTTTGCCCATGCCCGAAGGATACGATCTTAAGAAACTCCTGTGCCGAAAAATCCGTCGCGTGGGCGTTCGCGTGGAAAATCGCATCATGGCCACGCGCCTGTTGACTGACAATGGCCGCATTGCCGGGGCCATGGGCTTTAACACCCGCACCGGCGAATTCGCGATCATTCGGGCCAAGGCCGTGATTCTCTGCTGCGGCGCCTGTGGGCGCCTGGGCTTGCCGGCGTCGGGTTATCTTTACGGAACCTACGAAATGCCCACCAACGCCGGCGATGGCTATTCAATGGCGTACCATGCCGGCGCCGAATTGACTAACATCGAATGTTTTCAGATCAATCCGTTGTCCAAAGATTACAATGGCCCGGCCTGCGCCTACGTGGCGGGTCCGTTCGGCGGCCACACCGTCAATGCCCGCGGGCACCGCTTCATTGAATGCGACTACTGGAGCGGGCACATGATGATGGAATTTCACAAAGAACTTCAGAACGCCAACGGCCCCGTATACCTCAAAATGAATCATCTGGCGCCCGAGACCGTCACGGAAATCGAGCGCATCATGCATAGTACGGAACGGCCCAGCCGCGGCCTATTTCACGAAGGCCGGGGCAAAAGCTACAAAAACGACATGGTGGAAATGCACATCAGTGAAATCGGTTTGTGCAGCGGGCACAGCGCGTCGGGCGTGTGGGTGGATGAGAACGGAGCGACCACAGTTCCCGGTTTATACGCCGCCGGCGACATGGCTTCCGTGCCGCACAATTATTTGCTAGGGGCATTTACTTACGGAAAAATCTGTGCCGGCCACGCGGTGGAATACGCCGCCGGCGTTTCCGGTCTGGCGCTGGACGCCGCGCAAGTGGAGGCGGAGAAGGCCCGCGTTTTCCGGCCGCTTTCGCAGCCCGATGGCCTGCCGCATCACCAGGTGGAATACAAACTTCGGCGTTACGTCAACGACTATCTGCAGCCGCCGAAGGTGACCAGCAAAATGCTCATCGGACTGGAGCACTTCATGCGCATGGCGCCGGAACTTGACGCCATGGGCGCCCGCGATCCGCACGAGTTGATGCGCGCCATGGAAGTGCATTTTATCCGGGATTGTGCCGAAATGGCCGCCCGCGCCTCGCTGGAGCGCACGGAAAGCCGTTGGGGCCTGTATCACCACCGCGTGGATCACCCCGAAACGGACAATGAAAACTGGTTCCTGCATTTGAATGTTAAAAAAAACGCTGATGGCGTCATGGGTTTTCTGAAACGGCCCGTCACCCCGTACGTGGTTCCTTTGGACACCCACGAAACATCCGCCTACCGGCAGTTGCGCATTGCGCCGGCGGCGGAGGCGGCTGGGGCCATGGCGCCGCAAATTGCCTAAAACCCCAACGCCTGGAAATAGATTGTTGCTAACCCCATAACCCCGAAGGAGTGGCTATGCCACAGGCAGATTTAAGAGTTGACCTCCCCGTCATCGTGGATCAAAACAAATGTATTGAGGGGTGCCGCGTGTGTGTGGAGGTTTGCCCGCTGGATGCGCTGGCCATCAATCCTGATACCAAAAAGGCCTACATGGCGCGCGATGAATGTTGGTATTGCACTTCCGTGTCGTTGGCGATAT